>JAIRKY010000055.1 GCA_031259755.1 Mediterranea sp. (in: CFB group bacteria)
CTTTTGCTGCAAATGAAGTGGCAAAAGTTGTTTTGCCGAATATCAATGCTGTTGCATATCGGACTTACCATCCAAGTGCGCGGAATATCTCTAACGAAAAAAGAGAGGAATATTACAAAGCGATTATTGAAGACATTAAATTATAAATCATTTCACTACTGTCCAAAGAAATTTTCCCATAGGTTCAATTGATCTGAATCTGAATCATTCCACGGAACATCAGTTCTTTATTGGGGTGTCGCCGCAACCTTATACGGTTGCGGCACGTAACCCCTACAGGAAGGAAGAAAAGGTGATGAAATTGAAAAATTAAAGTATCCTTGAAACATAAGCCGTTGGAGCGCTATGGTATGAGGAATTAATGTATAACATTTAATATGATGAATGATGAAAACAGACGATCACGTCATTGATATCGCGCCGGGTGCTATTCCCTTATTGCGCGAATTTCAGACAGACAGGTTTGTCCACCGGGATCTCTTTTCCGGTGGGAGTAAGTGATCCGTTCTCTTTGTTTCTTTCGTATATCTCTATCGCGTTGTTGTCTCTGCTAGCCACCAACAGGTACTTTCCATTAGGGGTGATGATAAAGTTTCGGGGATGTATCCCTGTTAACCGGTAACCCGCTTTCGTCAGTTTACCATCCGTTTGGCTTATGCTGAATATCGCTATCCCATCCGCTATCAGGCGGTTGCTGGCATACAGGAACTTCCCGTCGGGGCTGACATGTATGTCCGCGCTACCTTTGGCGTTGACGGTATCCGCTTGTATGGTTTGAATTTCGGATAGCGTTCCGTTTTCATGATCGAAAGCAACCACCGCGCCCGAAAGTTCATTGATCAGGTAAGCCTGTTTGCCATTGGGGGAAAATGTGATATGGCGCGGGCCGGAACCGGGTGTAATATGGAAAGCGGGCGGGGTGGCGGCTTTCAGGAATTTGTCTCCGTTTTCGGCGTCGGCCTGTGTATCGATCCCGAAGGCATAGATACGGTCGGTTCCCAGGTCATTGGCAAAAAGGAATTTGCCGTCGGGAGAAATTCGGACACAATGCAAATGCGGCTTTTCCTGACGTTCCTTATCGGCGCCGGAGCCTGTGAATCGAACAACATCCGAAGCAGGGAGCAACGCGCCGTCTTTGGCGATGGGGAATACCGAAATGCTTCCGCCGCTGTAGTTCGCGGTGACCACATACCGGTCTGTTGCGATAATATAACACGGATCCGCACCCATGGCCGGTACGCTATTCACCATTCGCAACACGCCGTTCTCTTTATCGAACCGGAAGGCTGTAACCGCCTCACTGCCGTCGCCATGCTCGCTTACGGCGTAAACAAACTGATTGTCGCCGGAGATTGTCAGGTAAGACGGATTGCTGATCCCGGCATCGCTTAAGGCCTTGAACTCTCCGGTTTCCTGATTGAAGCGGAACGTGTATATTCCTTTACTGTTGCCGGTAGTGTAAGTTCCGACAACCATCGTCAATTCGTGTTCCATACGCTCCTGTCGCGGAGCTTTCCTGTTCGTACACGAAAGAGCCGTCAATCCTGCGGCGAGGAAATAAAATGTTCTTCTTATCATAAATAGTGTGTGTTAAGTTATGTCCGTAAAGATAACGCTTTTTTCAAAAAGAAGGCTTATTCCCGTATGCCGGAAGCATGGCTTGTACTTCTTTTTCCAAAATAAAAATGCGTTCGCCCTGATATTTTCGGGATATTTTTTCTTTGTTATAAGATTGCTTTTTGTATTTTTGGAGAAATTATGGGAGAACGTAAAAATACTGTTATATAAACCTCTAAAAAAGCACTGTTGTATGGAAAACAAAATTCAAGAGCTTACGGATAAGATTTACCGTGAAGGTGTGGAAAAAGGTAACGAAGAATCGAAAAGGCTTGTCGAGAAAGCTCAGGAAGAAGCGAAGAAGATCGTTGAAAATGCGAAAAAAGAGGCGAATTCAATTCTGGCGGCTTCCCGTAAGTCTGCGGATGAATTGGCTGAAAACATAAAGTCGGAATTGAAGTTATTCGCCGGTCAGGCTGTTCACGCGTTGAGATCCGAGATCACGAATATCATAACCGATAAAATTGTAGCAGATCCCGTAAAAGAATTTACTGATAACAAGAACTACCTCAATGAGTTTATTGTGGCATTGGCCTCGAAGTGGAGCGTGGACGAACCGGTTGTGATATCGACAGCCGATGCCGATTCCCTAAAGGAATATTTCGTTGCGAACGCGAAAGCGCTGTTGGACAAGGGTGTGAAGATAGAGCAAGTGAATGGACGAAAAACATTATTTACCGTTTCTCCGGAAGATGGTTCATATAAAGTGAATTTTGGCGAAGAAGAATTTATGAATTATTTCAAGGAATTCCTGCGTCCTCAACTTGTTGAAATACTATTCTAATTAATATATGAGTAATTACTATTACTTGATAGCCGGTTTGCCCGACCTCACGCTCGAGGATAGTAAACTGAGCTATACGGTATCCGGTTTCAGGGAAGGCGACATATATCCCAGCCTGTCGGATGCGGATAAAAGGCTGATCGATCTGTTTTACCTGAAGTTCGATCATGCGAACGTATTGAAACTCCTGAAAAACAAAGATGCGGAGATAGATACCCGCGGGAATTTCTCTGCGGTGGAACTGGCTGAGTATATCGCCGCTATTAAAGAGGGGGGAGCCGTAAACCCCAAGGAGTTTCCTTCTTACCTGGTTACGTTTATCACGAACTATTTTAGCGATATGCCGGCAGGCGACGATCCGGAATTGCCGGAGAATGGCCTGGCTGCACTGTACTATGCGTACGGCATGGAGAGTAAGAACAGGTTTGTCGCTTCGTGGTTTGAGTTCAATCTGATACTGAATAATGTATTCGCGGCTTTAACCGCGCGCAAGTATAAAACGGAGGTCTCCCGGAATATCGTGGGTGATACGGCGATTACGGAAACTTTGCGTACTTCCGGGGCGCGTGACTTTGGATTGACAGGGGAAGTGACGTACTTTGACCAGCTCGTGAAGATCAGTGAGATCGACGAACTGTTGGAGCGCGAAAAGAAAATAGACCGGTTGAAATGGAATTGGATTGAAGATGAAATATTCTTTCATTATTTTTCCGTAGAGCGTATTTTTGCTTTTTTGCTTAAAATAGAGATGATCGAACGCTGGTTGTCATTGGATAAGGAGAGAGGAAAGGAGATGTTCAGGGAACTTATCGGCTCGTTGAAGGATGATGTGCGTATCCCTGCTGAATTTAAGTAAAATAAAATCTAATAATTATATGACGACAAAAGGAACGGTGAACGGAATTATTTCCAATATGGTAACCCTCATTGTTGACGGGCCTGTAGCGCAGAACGAGATCTGTTATATCTCGGCCGGCGGCGACAGGCTGATGGCTGAGGTGATCAAGGTAGTCGGCCGGAACGTATATGTCCAGGTGTTTGAAAGTACGCGCGGACTGAGAGTAGGCGCCGAAGCCGAGTTTACAGGACACATGCTTGAGGTGACGTTAGGCCCGGGTATGTTATCGAGGAATTACGATGGCCTGCAAAATGACCTCGACAAGATGGAAGGTGTCTTCCTGAAACGCGGAAACTATACTTTTCCGTTGGATAAGGATAAGAAATGGCATTTCAAACCTTTGGCTAAAGTGGGTGACGAAGTGCGGGCGTCCGCGTGGTTGGGGCAGGTGGACGAAAACTTCCAACCCTTGAAAATCATGGCGCCTTTCACACAAAAAGGTGTGTGTAAAGTGAAATCGATCGCGGAAGAGGGAGATTATACGATCTATGATGTGGTTGCCATCCTGACCGATGAAGACGGAAATGAAATAAACGTCGATATGATACAGAAATGGCCGGTAAAACGCGCCATGACCAACTATAAGGAGAAGCTGCGTCCTTTTAAACTATTGGAAACAGGAGTACGTATAATCGATACCGTTAACCCGATCGTGGAAGGCGGAACAGGATTTATCCCCGGGCCGTTCGGTACAGGTAAAACCGTACTTCAACATGCGATCTCCAAACAGGCGGAAGCGGATATCGTGGTTATTGCGGCATGTGGTGAACGTGCGAATGAGGTCGTGGAGATCTTTACTGAGTTTCCCGAACTGGTCGACCCGCATACCGGGCGTAAGTTGATGGAACGTACGATCATTATCGCGAACACTTCGAACATGCCCGTAGCCGCCCGTGAGGCATCCGTGTATACCGCTATGACTATCGCCGAGTTCTATCGTACAATGGGATTGAAGGTGTTGCTGATGGCGGACTCTACTTCGCGTTGGGCGCAGGCATTGCGTGAAATGTCGAACCGTTTGGAAGAATTACCCGGGCCTGACGCGTTCCCGATGGACTTGTCGTCCATTATCTCCAACTTCTATGGCCGCGCGGGTTATGTGATTTTGGATAACGGCGAGACCGGATCCATTACGTTTATCGGTACGGTATCTCCGGCAGGAGGTAACCTGAAAGAGCCGGTGACTGAGAATACGAAGAAAGTAGCCCGTTGTTTCTATGCGTTGGAACAGGAGCGCGCGGATAAGAAACGTTATCCGGCGGTAAACCCGATCGATTCGTATTCGAAATATATTGAATATCCTGAATTTGAGGCATATATCGCCGAAGCGATCAACGACGGGTGGCTTGGCAAAGTGAACGAGATCAAAACCCGCTTGCAGAGAGGTAAGGAGATCGCGGAACAGATCAATATCCTTGGTGACGACGGCGTACCGGTGGAATACCACGTGACGTTCTGGAAATCGGAGTTGATCGACTTTGTGGTCCTGCAACAGGATGCGTTCGATGAGATTGACGCCGTGACCCCGATGGAACGTCAGGAAGCTATATTAAATAAGGTCATCGATATTTGCCATACGGAGTTTGAGTTTGATAACTTCAACGAAGTTATGGATTATTTCAAGAAGATGATCAACGTTTGCAAGCAGATGAACTATTCGAAGTTCAATTCGGAAGCCTACGACGGATTCGGAAAAGAGCTGGCGGGCTTGGTTGCCGAAAGAAGCGTTAAGAATTAGAGAATGAGAAGCGTTAAGAATCAGAGAATGAAAACAAAGAATGATCCTAATATAATAGATAATTTCAATCGTCAAATCGTAAATCGTTAAATCGTAAATAAACAACATGGCAGTAAAAGCATTTCAAAAGATATATACCAGAATCACTCAGATCACGAAAGCTACCTGTTCGCTCAAGGCCGCAGGGATAGGGTATGATGAGTTGGCGACAGTAGATGGTAAACTGGCGCAGGTAGTGAAGATAGCCGGAGATGATATTACGCTTCAGGTATTTGAAGGTACGGAAGGTATTCCGACCAATGCCGAAGTCGTATTCCTGGGTAAGGCTCCAACCATTAAAGTGAGTGACCAACTTGCCGGGCGTTTCTTCAACGCGTTTGGCGATCCGATTGACGGAGGGCCGGAGATTGAGGGCACGGAAGTGGAGATCGGCGGGCCGTCGGTGAATCCGGTGCGCCGTATGCAACCGTCGGAGCTGATCGCTACGGGTATCGCGGGTATTGACCTGAACAATACGTTAGTGTCCGGACAGAAGATCCCGTTCTTTGCCGATCCCGACCAGCCTTATAACCAGGTAATGGCGAATGTGGCGTTACGCGCGCGGACAGATAAGATCATCCTGGGAGGTATGGGTATGACGAACGACGACTACCTGTACTTTAAGAGCGTGTTCTCCAACGCCGGCGCATTAGACCGTATCGTGAGTTTTATGAATACGACGGAAGACCCTCCTGTAGAACGTTTGCTGGTACCGGATATGGCGTTGACGTCGGCGGAATATTTTGCGGTTGAGAAGAATGAAAAAGTATTGGTGCTGTTGACGGATATGACCTCGTATGCCGACGCTTTGGCGATCGTATCGAACCGTATGGATCAGATCCCTTCGAAAGACTCTATGCCTGGTTCTATTTATTCGGATCTGGCGAAGATATACGAGAAAGCGGTGCAGTTTCCAAGTGGAGGCTCGATTACCATTATTGCGGTAACCACGCTTTCCGGTGGCGACATCACACACGCCGTGCCCGACAATACCGGATATATCACCGAAGGACAGTTGTTCCTGCGCCGTGACAGCGATATTGGTAAGGTTATCGTAGACCCGTTCCGTTCACTTTCACGTTTGAAACAGTTGGTTACGGGTAAGAAGACGCGTCAGGATCATCCGCAGGTGATGAATGCGGCCGTACGTTTGTATGCTGATGCCGCCAATGCCAAGACGAAGATGGAAAATGGTTTCGACCTGACTAATTATGATGAACGTACATTGGCCTTTGCGAGGGATTATTCGAATCGCTTGCTTGCCATTGATGTTAACCTCGATACGACAGAAATGTTGGATGTGGCTTGGAGTTTGTTTGGCAAGTATTTCCGTCCGGAAGAGGTGAATATCAAGCAGGAACTGGTAGACCGGTATTGGCCATGATTTCATTTACCATTTACCATTTACTATTTACCATTTGAATGGTATCAATGAAATGGTAGATGGTAAATAGTAAATGGTAAATGACGAGGAAGTAAATTGTAAATGGTAAATGGTAAATTGTAAATTGTAAATGATAAGGTTTCAATATAACAAAACTTCCCTTCAACAGTTGGAAAAGCAGTTGAAGGTGCGGGTGCGCACCCTTCCGATCATTAAGAATAAGGAGAGCGCGTTGCGCATGGAAGTGAAACGTTGCAAAACCGATGCCGTGAAACTGGAGGAAAGGCTGGAGAAACAGATCCGGACGTATGAGGCCATGTTCGCGCTTTGGAATGAATTTGATCCGGCATTGATCAAGGTGAAGGATGTACATCTGGGCGTTAAGAAAATAGCCGGTGTACGTGTACCGGTACTGGAAAATGTGGATTTTGATATTCGTCCGTTCAGCTTGTTCAATGCTCCTAAGTGGTATGCCGATGGCATCCATATACTGAAATCTTTGGCGCGAACGGCTATTGAACGGGAATTTACGTTGGCAAAGCTGAATCTGTTGGAACATGCGCGTAAGAAAACAACTCAGAAGGTGAACCTGTTTGAGAAAGTACAGATTCCCGGATATGAGGATGCTCTGCGTAAGATCAAACGCTTTATGGAGGACGAGGAAAACCTTTCCAAGTCTTCGCAGAAGATATTGAAATCACAACAAGAGAAAAGAAAGGGGGATGAAGTATGATTACGAAAATGAAGAAACTTACCTTCCTTGTTTATCATAAGGAATACGAAGCTTTTCTGAAGGATATCCGTGATCTTGGAGCGCTTCATGTGGCCGAAAAACAGCAAGGCGTGATAGACAATACCGAAACGCAGGAGAATATCCGTTTGTCGGATCAGTTGAAAGTTACGCTCGACCGGTTTATGGCGATCAACGCAAAGAGCGGACGGTTTGTTTCCGAAACCGGCGGAACCCCCGCGAGAGGGTTGGAGGTATTACGGGAAGTAGAAGAATTACATAACGGAAAGGCAAAGTTGAATCAACAACTTCAGGGATATGCGAAGGATAAAGCGGCTCTACTGCCATGGGGTAACTTTAAACCTGAAAGGATACGTGACCTTCATGACGCGGGAATGAACATCGGGTTCCATATTTGTCCGGAACGTTTGTATAAACCGGAATGGGAAGATGAATATAACGCGGTCATTATTTCTTCTATTGCGTCTAAAGTCTACTTTATCACCATCACAAAGGCGGGTGAAGATGTGGACTTGGATGTGGAGCGCGTGAAATTGCCGCCTTACTCTTTGTCTGAAGTGGAAGAACTGGCAGTTGCTACACAGAAAGCGTTGGAAGAAAATGAAAGCAAGTTGTCGATCCTGGCGGCAAAAGGAGTCTCCTCGCTGAAAGCTGCGATCGACGACCTGCGTCGGAATATCGAGTTTTCTAAAGTCTTATTGAATACAGAGCACACGGCCGGAGAAAAGCTGATGTTGTTGCAAGGTTGGGTACCTGTGACCAGGGAAAACGAGGTAGTAACTTATTTGGATAAACGTCATGCTTATTACGAAATAACAAACCCGACACCGAATGACGATGTGCCTATCCTATTGAAGAATCATGGGTTATTTGCCTGGTTTGAACCGATTTGTAAGCTATACATGCTTCCCAAATACGGCGAAATGGATCTGACGCCGTTTTTTGCTCCGTTCTTCATGATCTTCTTCGGACTTTGCCTGGGTGATATAGGTTACGGGGTGTTCCTGTTATTACTGGTAACGGGTTACCGGATGTTTGCTAAAAATATCGGTCCGGCAATGAAGCCGGTATTGTCGTTGGTACAGGTATTATCGTTCTCGACGGTGATCTGCGGATTGCTGACAGGTGGGTTCTTCGGGTTCGCTTTGTATGAGTTGGACTGGCCTGTAGCGGAAAAACTAAGGAACATGGTTTCGCTGGATAATAATCAGATGTTCCAATTGTCGTTGATACTTGGCGTGATCCAGATTTTTTTCGGTATGATATTGAAAGTGGCCAATCAAATCATACAGCTTGGGGTTAAGTATGCCATTGAAACATTGGGCTGGATCATGCTGTTCTTCTCTGTCATTGTTGCGACGATCCTTCCGGGAATAATGCCGATGGGTGGAAATGTTCATCTGATCATTATGGGAGTAGCTGCATTGATGATCTTCCTGTTCAATAGTCCGGGAAAGAATGTTTTTGTGAACATCGGACTGGGATTATGGAATACCTACAACATGGCGACCGGATTGCTGGGCGATATCCTTTCGTATGTGCGTCTCTTTGCACTGGGGCTATCGGGAGGCATATTAGCCAGTGTGTTCAATAACCTTGCCGTCGGTCTGGCTCCCGATCATATTATTGCAGGCCCTGTTTTCATGGCGCTGATCTTTGTGATCGGACATGCGATCAATATCTTCATGAACGTGTTGGGAGCTACGGTGCATCCCATGCGCCTGACCTTTGTGGAGTTTTTCAAGAATGCCGGCTATGACGGTGGCGGAAAGGAGTATAATCCGTTTAAGAAATAATATAAGAATAATATAAAACAATAAAAAAGAATCAGATTATGGACATGAATTTATTTGTTGCCTATACAGGCATCGCGATTATGATTGGTTTATCGGGTATCGGTAGCGCTTTTGGGGTATCAATAGCCGGTAATGCGGCGATAGGCGCGTTAAAAAAGAATAGCGGCGCTTTCGGTAACTTCCTGGTATTGACCGCACTTCCGGGCACACAGGGACTGTATGGTTTTACCGGTTACTTTATGTTCCAGAATATTTTCGGGATCCTTACTCCGGATATAACGTCCATTCAGGCGGCCGCTGTTTTTGGTTCGGGTTTGGCGATGGGACTTGCGTGTCTGGTAACTGCGATTCGCCAGGGACAGATCTGCGCGAATGGTATCGTCGCTATCGGTCAGGGACACAATGTATTTGGTAATACGATGATCTTGTCCGTATTCCCGGAACTTTACGCCATCGTTTCTTTGGCTGCGACATTCCTTATGGGTAGTGCGTTGGTATAGCCCGGATCAATGAATTCGGATCGAAGAATTTAAATGGAGGACGCTATCCTTTTTTCGGATAGCGTCCCCCATTTTGATCTAATAAGCGATGGAAGTTTCTGTGACGGCAGCTGAACTTCTTGAGAAGTTTTGCCCGGCCAATTCTTTCTTAAAGTCGATTTTTACGTATTTGATGTCGTCATATATACTGTTGTATCGAACTTTTAGGCCTTTCATCCCTTCTTCGGCAAAAGGGCCTTTGAAAGATACAATCCCGTTCAGAATCATTCTTTGCTGATCGTCGAATGCGTTATGACGAAATTCCAAACTGATATAGCCTTCTTCCTCTTCATTCGCTCCTTTAATCTCATTGCGAACTAAATTAACAAGATGCAGTTCGGCAGGATTGTGTGTGCCGAGGAATTGAAACTTAATATTCAGGTGATCATCGCCAAACCAAATACTTGTAATGTTGATTTTGTCGTCGCCAATACTATCTGCCGTTTCTTCATCCATGACAAACAACTTTTTGGTCAATATCTTCTCTATTCCTTTGACTTTGATATGGTATTTATATCCGTCTATTTTTTCATTCAGGATATCGAAGTATATATAAACGCGTTGACCATCTTCTAATTTTTCGAACGATGTTTGTTGCGGATACATTTTTTCACCATCATCCAAGGTAAAATAACTGTTATTGTCTTCTGCTATTCTGAATGTGGCTATGGCCAGGTAATAATCGTCATTATCGTCCAGACACGATTGGAGGAAAGGAACCGGAATTAAAGTTAAGATCACAATTAAAAAGGATGTTTTAAACTTTTTCATATCAATGTAAAATTTTTAAGTGAATAATAAATGTATGTTTTTATCAGAGAAATACGTTTAATGAAGGAATATTGCATAGTAGATTGTTAAAGAAACAAAAGGAACAATTTATTGTTGGCATCATGCAGTATTTTTGTTGTCTATGCATTTAGGAAACAAAGACGCGCCCAAACGAATGGAAGAATTTGAGCTATCTGAGAAGTGCAAACAAGGTAACAACCTTGCTCGCAAGGAACTCTATGAATTATACTCAGGGAGAATGTTTGGAATATGCTTTCGTTACATTGGAGACAGAGATATGGCACAGGATCTGTTGCATGACGGCTTTTTAAAGATCTATGCCTCGTTTGACAAGTTTACCTGGCGTGGAGAAGGCTCATTAAGAGCTTGGATGGAGCGCGTGATGGTAAATACCGCGTTGCAGCATTTGCGTAAGCGTGATATGCTGATCCATACAACCGAATTCGAAGAAATTGAAGGATCTTATGAGGATCCCGATCCTTCCGATGTGGAGATCATTCCGCAGAAAGTGCTGATGAACTTTATCAGTGAACTTCCCGATGGCTATCGTACCATATTCAACATGTATACGTTTGAAGAGAGATCGCATAAAGAAATAGCTCAGATGCTGGGAATCAATGAGAAATCGTCAGCTTCCCAACTGTTCCGCGCGAAGGGAGTATTAGCTAAAAGGATAAAAGAATATTTAAGAACAAATGTATGATGAAAGAGGATGAAGATTTGTGGATGAAGAAGATGAGGGAGACCCTTAAGGACTATTCCGAATCTTCCGCTCCGGATGGATGGAGCAGGCTGGAGGCAGCATTGACTCCGGTAGTGGAGAAACGCGTTCATCCTTATATCTGGTGGGCGGTTGCCGCTGTATTGATATTGGCGGTATTCAGGATAAGCCTGTTCTTTATACAAAATCCTACAGCCGGTGATATTCGTCATACAATGCCTCCGGCATTGGCGGTAACTCCCGTCGCTATACCGGAAACAGAAGAACCCGCCGGGGTATTGATAACTCAGGCAAAACCGGAAGGACAACCGGTTAACGCTTCTAAGCGGTATAATCGTGTTCCCGCAGTAAGAGGCACTGAAGACGAACACAACGCTATTACAAAAGAAGGGCCGGATGAGCTTCCGGAGACTACGGATGAAAATACGAATGAAGTAAATAGTGAAGGGTATCAACCCGAAAATCAACCGGATAACCGGAATATGGCCAGGCCACAGGGAAAGAATAAATTGCATTTGCCGATGACGCCGGAAAAGAAACGTTCGTCTGTCGGCCGGTGGTCAATTGCCGCTTCATTCTCTAACGCGGCCGGCGCTTCATCGATCCGGACACGGGATCATCTGGTTATGGCGGATGTGCCTGTTGCTTCGAGTGATGGATTGTCTTCCGATATAATTCCGATCAAGGATGGGAATCAGTTGGTTTTTGAGGATGGGATGCCTTATTTAAGAGAAACGGCAGCCATCTCTGAGATCAAACATAAGCAACCGGTCGGTTTCGGCCTGTCTGTTCGTAAGCAGTTGTCGGGTGGTTTTTCTGTCGAAAGTGGTGTGGCTTATACCCTGTTGTCTTCCGAAGGGCAGGCCGTGGACCATCCGTCGCGGAAGATAGAACAGAAATGGCATTATATAGGTATTCCGCTTCGTGGAAATTGGGATTTTGTAAATTCCGAACGATTTACGCTATACCTGACAGTTGGCGGTATGATAGAGAAATGTGTATATGGCAAGGTTGGAAGTAATAAGCAAACCATTAAGCCGTTGCAATTTTCCCTAACCGGAGGTATCGGTAGCCAGTTGAATATAACCAATCGTATTGGTATCTACATTGAACCGGGTATGTCATACTTCTTTGATGATGGATCGGACGTAGAAACGATCCGTAAAGAAACTCCCTTGAATTTTAATCTCCAAGGAGGCATACGATTCACTTATTAACGTGAGTTCGATGTCTGTGAACACGTGTTTGGATAGGGAATACCTATTAATCGCTAAAATATTGTATCATATTACCTACTAATAGTTATTTCCCATATTCTGCTTAATACCGAATTTTGCAGCAATTAAATTCCGGATATGAGGAAATATATTTTATTTATCGCATTATTATCAAATACAGTTCTATCTGCTTTCGCTCAACGTTACACAGTAACAGGTAAAGTTATCAGCAGTAAAGAGAAGAATCCCATTGAGTTTGCTTCCGTTTTCGTTATAGACAATGGGATATGGACAGTAACCAACGAAAAAGGTGAGTTTACCCTTACCAACCTTTCCGAAGGTAAATACAGTGTACAAATCAATAGTTTGGGTTATGTCGAACGGACATACGCCGTGGAAATTCCAAACAAGCAATCCCTTTTATCGTTTGTTTTACAGGAAGATAATCTCGCATTGGATGAAGTTGTTATCACGGCTAAAAGAAAAACGAACGACATGGCAACTTCATACGCTATTGATCGTACCACACTGGATCATACACAGATCTTGAATATCAGCGACATTGCAAGTTTATTACCTGGTGGCAAATCCAATGGGATATTAAATTTGGCCGAGGCTGACGAACGTCTCGCCATTCATGCCGGTAGTAGTGAATTTGGTAATCCGTCGTTTGGAACCGCAATCGAAGTAGATGGTATACGGGCGCAAAACAATGCCTCTTTCGAAGAGACGAAAGGAGTCAGCACCCGCAATATCAGTACAACCAACATTGAATCAATCGAAGTTGTAACAGGTATTCCATCCGTAGAACATGGCGATTTCACGAATGGTATAGTCAAAGTCAATACCCAAAAAGGAACTACTCCGATTACTGTCAACCTATCGACAAAGCCACATACCAAACAAGCGGCTATCAGCAAAGGTTTCCTGTTAGGCTCTAAATCCGGTACCTTGAATACAAGCTTGGAATATACGAAATCGAATTCCGATCTGGCTTCACCCCATAAGACGTACGACAGAAACTCGTTTTCATTGACTTACGACAATACCTTTAATAAAAAGAGAGGTATGCCCCTCCGGTTAACAGTAGGGTTATCGGGCAATGCCGGCGGGTACGACAGCAAAGCAGACCCGGATGCCTTTAAGGACACTTATACCCAAAAACGTGATAATGCCATCCAGGGATATGTCAAGCTGAACTGGTTGTTGAATAAGTTATGGGTCACCAATATGGAAGCCTCCGGTTCTGTTTCATATGCCGACAAGCTCTCGAAAATAAATACAAACAAGAGCGTTTCTTCGACAACTGCTTTCATTCATGCCACGGAAGAAGGTTATTTCATGGGTGCGCCGTATGATGAAAACAATCCGGATACCCCGATTATACTGAGTCCGGTAGGATATTGGTATGAATTAGCTTATCGGGATAGCAAACCGATTAACTACACAGCCAAATTCAAAGCCGACTGGATACGACAATTCGGCCCGGTGACCAACAAACTTATGGTTGGCGGACAATACGACCGGTCGGGAAATGAAGGAAAAGGTCTTTACTACGATAGTATGAAGTATGCCCCAACCTGGAGAGAAGACCGGCACGACAGCAAACCATATATGAACAATATGGCCTGGTATGTTGAAGATAAGATTACATTACCGGTAGCCGGACAATCGAAACTTCAGGTAATGGCCGGCATCCGTTCGGATATTACTTACATTAACGGTTCGGAATACGGAACCGTCCGGTCGTTCTCGCCACGCTTCAACGCACAGTACACTTTTTGGGAAAAAGCCAGCAAGTGGGTTAAAAGCCTCAGCATACATGCCGGATGGGGCAAAGCCGTTAAGTTACCTTCTTTCGAAGTG
>JAIRKY010000064.1 GCA_031259755.1 Mediterranea sp. (in: CFB group bacteria)
CGTACGCGTATGCGGTGGAGTATGCAAAATCAAGCAGGATTGCGGGCCGGAATACCGGTATTACAAACAACCCGTCGCCCTGGCGCGGGAAAGTCAAAGCCCCGCAAGCACCGGAAAAAGTTCTGACAAAGTGTCGAAGTGTCCGTCAGACCCCTGACGGAGGTTCTGACACAGTGACAAGGTTTTTTCATAAGAGCGGGCAGGTTCCGTCATGGATGACAAGAAGATTATGAAGTAGATACGGAATCATCACAGACCATTATATACATGACAATGATACAGATCATGATCAATAGGATTAAGTAAATGTGAAATCAAAACAGTTTCTTAATGAATAGCGAACGTTCGTTCAAAAAATCATTGAATTTCTGCTTGTAACTTTCCGAGATGGGGATATATTCTTTCCCGAAGAGAATGCGATTACGGTCGATTACTTTTATTTTCTCCAGTTGTACGATGAAAGAGCGGTGTACACGGATAAATCGGTTGGAAGGCAATAAATCTTCCATTGTTTTCATGCTCATCAAGGAAATAATAGGGCGTGCTTCTGCTTCCGTATATATTTTTACATAATCTTTCAGTCCTTCTATATAAAGGATTTTACGCAATTCTATCTGTATCAATTTATATTCGCTTTTGATAAAGATTGTTTCGGCTTCCACCCCGGCTTCTTGCTTATGAAGCATCTCATACCATTGCAAGGCTTTATTGGCTGATTGGAGGAAGTCCGGATAGCTGATTGGCTTGAGCAGATAATCCAGTGCATTCACCTTGTAACTATCCAACGCATAGTGTTCAAAGGCTGTGGTAAAAATGATACGGGTATCGTTTCCAATAATGCGTGAAAACTCCAGGCCATTTAATTCGGGCATCTGAATATCTAAGAAAAGCACATCTATGGATTGTTCTCCGAATTGGGTAAGGGCATCAACGGCGCTATTATACATTCCTTCCAGTTTCAGGAAAGGGGTTTTGTTTACATAGCTTTCTAATAAACTAACAGCTAAAGGTTCGTCATCTATAATTAAGCATGTAAGAGTCATGTTTTGTGTGTTTCTTCTCTGCATCCCATTCGGGGGATGGTTTCGTCGGGTAATTCTTCAAATTTGCTATCCTCTGTTCCGTTGTGTTTTTTCTTTAAATCGGAAATATATTGTTGTATTTCTTTATCCGTACGCAGTTTCTTTATCGCCATCTTCGCTGCATTCTGGTGAGATTCTTTCTTTGAATAACCGATACCAACGCCTAATCGCCGGTTGAGCAAGGTTATTTCCGTTTGAAATACCGGATTCCCGTCGTTGTCCATAAACGATTCTATCAGGTCGAATACGATATCCAGTTTATTTTTCTGGCTCCATTCAATCAGGGCTGATTTGAAATTCACTTCTTTCCGGGCGATATTATCCAGATTGATAAATTCTTTGATGATCATAGTATCCACAAAGTGGTAACATTTCCGATAACCACGGTCTAAGTAAATAGCACCTACCAATGCTTCCAGCGCATTACCGTACAGATGGTTATTATGCGAACTCAGTCGGGTGGAATAGATTACCATTTTATGGAGTCCGAGTTTTACGGCTATACGGTTCAGATTTTCACGTTGTACGATTTTGGAACGGGTATTAGTAAGATAGCCTTCCCTCCGATTTGGAAAATACTTATACAGGATATCTGCAACGATAGCATCGAGTACGGCATCTCCCAGAAATTCCAGTCGTTCGTTATTCAGCCATTTACCGTTGTTGGATTCCACCGATGAGGATTTGTGCAGGAAAGCCTGTTCATATAAGGCTATATTATGGGGATAAAACCCAAGCAGCTTATATAAAGACAAATGAGGCTCCTTCCATTTATTCATTTGAAGCCTTATTTTTCTATGTATGTAGTCAAACACGTTAAATTGTCAAGATCTTATCGCACAAATTTTTTGACAATGATGCTTGCGTTGTGCCCGCCAAACCCAAAGGTATTAGACAAAGCAGCGTTTATTATTTTTTTCTGTGCTTTATTGAAGGTGAAATTCAGGTTATAATCAATTTCCGGATCGTTATCGCCTTCTTCATGGTTGATAGTGGGAGGAATAATACCTTCTTTCACTGCCATAACACAAGCTATTGCTTCCAAAGCGCCGGCAGCTCCCAGCAAATGGCCTGTCATTGATTTGGTTGAACTGATGTTTAAGCGGTAGGCATGTTCGCCGAATACATCTTTTATCGCTTTTGCTTCCGAGATGTCGCCCACAGGGGTAGAAGTTCCGTGTACATTAATATAATCAATTTCCTCCGGTTCCATTCCTGCATCTTCCAAAGCATTTTTCATCACCAATTTGGCACCCAACCCTTCCGGGTGTGAGGCTGTTAGGTGATAGGCGTCTGCCGACATACCTGTTCCTGCCACTTCGCAGTAGATTGTAGCTTCTCTCATCAAAGCATGCTCCATCTCTTCCAGTACCAAACAAGCTGCACCTTCTCCCAGCACAAATCCGTCTCGGCTTGCACTGAATGGGCGCGAGGCGGTTTCTGGGGATTCATTGCGGGTAGAAAGGGCGTTCATTGCATTAAAGCCTCCTATTCCGGCTGCCGAAACAGCCGCTTCGGCTCCTCCCGTGATGATAGCATTCGCTTTTCCCAGACGGATGTAGTTGAATGCGTCGGAAATAGCATTTGTAGAAGATGCACAAGCCGATACAGTTGCAAAGTTGGGGCCTCTGAATCCATACATCATCGAAATTTGTCCCGCGGCTATATCGGAAATCATTTTCGGGATAAAGAAGGGATTGAAACGCGGCCCTCGCTCCTCGTTATAGCTTTTCACCTCTTCTTCGAATGTTTTAATTCCTCCGATACCGGATGCGAAAATAACTCCTATGCGGTCGAGGTCTTCCTTCTCTAAGTTGAGAGCCGCATCTGATATCGCATCTCGCGCTGCACTTATGGCTAACAGGGTATAACGATCGCATTTCCGCGATTCTTTACGATCCATGATTTGCGACGGGTCAAAATCCTTTACTTCACAAGCGAAATGTGTTTTAAACTTCGATGTGTCAAATTGAGTAATAGGTCCGGCTCCACTTTTCCCATTGATAATACCTTCCCACGTGGAGGCAATGGTATGACCAAGAGGCGTAATAGATCCCAGACCTGTTACTACTACTCTTTTTAATTCCATACTTTGAAATAAAGAGATTACTTCCCACTTGGCTTATTTGCTTCAACGTAAGCGATTGCATCGCCTACCGTCACAATCTTTTCGGCCTGATCATCGGGGATTGAGATATCAAATTCTTTCTCGAATTCCATGATCAGCTCTACTGTGTCGAGGGAGTCTGCTCCTAAATCATTTGTAAAACTTGCTTCGTTTGTAACTTCAGTTTCTTCAACACTCAATTTATCAACGATAATAGCCTTTACTCTGGATGCAACTTCAGACATAACTTTTTGAATTTAGATTAATAAATATGAATATACTTTTTAAATTTGCAGTGCAAAGAAAAGAATTTTTTATGTTATCAAACAAATCTGGGGAACTAAAAATGCGCAAAACTGCACATTTTTTCTTTTCTTGTGCATTGTAATCATCAACAAGAATGAAAAATATAGCCATTTTTGCTTCCGGTTCAGGAACAAATGCCGAGAATATTATCCGTTATTTTACTCATAGCGAAACGATAAGAGTAGTTGTAGTGTTATCTAACAACCAAAAGGCCGGCGTACACGAACGTGTAAACAAGCTGGATGTCCCTTCGTTTGTTTTCTCCCGCGATGAGTTTGCGGAGGCTTCCCGCATATTGGATAAACTGGCGGAGTACAAAGTTGAATTTATTGTATTAGCAGGGTTTATGAATAAGATATCAGGCAGCTTGCTTCAGGCTTTTCCCAATAAGATTATCAATATCCACCCGGCGCTTCTGCCCAAATATGGGGGAAAGGGGATGTATGGTATGCACGTGCACGAAGCGGTGGTTGTAGCCGGCGAAAAAGAATCGGGTATTACCATACATTATATTAATGAATATTACGACGAGGGGGAAATTATTTTTCAGGCAGTTTGCCCGCTTTTAGCGACGGATACGCCCGAAGAGGTTGCCATAAAAATCCACACTTTGGAACACAGATATTATCCCCGTGTGATCGAAGAGGTTTTATCTTCGCCGGAGCTTACTTAAAAGCAAGAGACCTGCACAGATATGTAGTGAAAGGGGCTATAATCAGAATACGACTTATCCATGCAGGGTGATGAACGGCCCGTGTATCAGCAGGGGTATGCATC
>JAIRKY010000069.1 GCA_031259755.1 Mediterranea sp. (in: CFB group bacteria)
GAGTAGATCACGGGCCGGACTTTTCCAAAAAAATATAACTCAACGCAATTGTTGAATAACTCAACGTAATAATCTCATAACTCGACGTAATAATTTCATATTACGTCGAGATATGATGAGAACAAAAGAAAAGCGTTACCTATAACCTTCACAGGCAAGCAGATAACGCATTACAAGAACAACTAAACAAAATCTCTTAAATATATCCTTGTCCCATCATGGCGTGGGCTACTTTCATGAAACCGGCGATGTTGGCCCCTTTCATATAATTGATGTAGCCATCGGGTTCTGTTCCGTATTTCACGCATTGTTCGTGAATACCGTGCATGATGGTTTTTAGTCTTTCGTCTACTTCATTCGCTCCCCAACTCAGATGCATGGCATTCTGTGACATTTCCAGACCGGAGGTTGCTACTCCTCCTGCATTGACCGCCTTACCCGGTCCATACAGTATCTTGTGCTCAAGGAACTTATCGATAGCTTCGGGTGTACATCCCATGTTGGATATCTCGCCTACATACATTACGCCATTATCGATCAGGTTTGCAGCGTCTTCACCATTCAACTCATTCTGAGTAGCGCATGGCAACGCGATGTCTACTTTTACTTCCCAGGGGCGTTTGTCCGGCACGAATGTTGCGCCGGGAAATTCTTCCACGTAAGGCTCAACAATGTCATTACCCGATGCGCGAAGTTCAAGCATGTAATCAATCTTTGCTCCGTCGATGCCGTCCGGATCATAAATATAACCATCCGGGCCGGAGATGGTCACTATTTTGGCGCCCAGTTCGGTCGCTTTCAGGGCGGCGCCCCATGCCACGTTGCCGAAACCGGAAAGCGCTACGGTTTTACCAACCATTGTTTCGCCACGGGTACGTAACATGTCATTAACAAAGTATAGTCCACCAAAACCTGTCGCTTCGGGACGGATCAGTGAACCGCCAAATTCCAGCCCTTTCCCGGTAAATGTACCGGTAAATTCACGGGTCAGCTTTTTATACATACCGAACATATAGCCTACTTCACGACCGCCAACGCCAATATCGCCGGCAGGGACATCCATATCCGGACCCAGGTGACGCCATAATTCCAACATGAAAGCCTGGCAGAAGCGCATGATCTCCGCATCGCTTTTACCACGTGGAGAGAAGTCGGAACCACCTTTACCGCCACCCATAGGCAAGGTAGTCAGTGCATTCTTGAAGGTTTGTTCGAAACCTAAGAATTTTAGTATGGAGAGTGTCACTGAGGCATGAAAACGAATACCGCCTTTGTAAGGGCCAATAGCGTTGTTGAACTGCACACGGTAACCAAGGTTAGTTTGTACTTCCCCTTTATCGTCTACCCATGTCACACGGAAAGTAAAGATGCGGTCGGGTTCAACCAATCGTTCAATGATCTTCGCCTTTTCAAACTCAGGATGCTGATTGTATATATTCTCGATGGAAATAAGCACTTCCTTTACGGCTTGGAGATATTCAGACTCGCCGGGATGTTTGGCCTCTAAAGAGGAGATGATTCGCTCGATGTTCATAATATATGTTTTTAAGGACAATTTGATAAAATGCAATCTATTTATCTGCAAATATAAGTGTATTTTTCATTTGCGCAAATGATGCGGGATGAATTTTTCTTATTGGAGTGATAAAGTGTCAGATATCGCCTGTTTCATGCTTTGAAATACTTTGTTTCAGGGCATGTTATTCCCGATCAACTTTAATCAACGATCCGGTAACCGGATTAAAGGTTACCTTGATCGTTGAGTTCTTGTTAAACAGCGTTGGGGCGAGATATTCAATCGTTCCGAATTGGGTTACGGGAAATTCTCCTTCGAATAGCTTATTTTTGTCATATACGATCCGTACGCCTGCTCTTCCGGGTACGTTGTAGGCTATGCCCGATACCTCTTTCTTTTTGTTATCTTCGGGCAAAGGCGGCGGATTCAGGTTCTTCAGGATGAGGTATACCGGTTCACCGGCAAGGTCATTGGCGGCAAGCATACCCAGTTTGCGGGAAAAACGAAAGAGGACTTCATTGTCCCACTCTCTGTTGGGGGTCAGTGTGATCGTGAAAACTTTTTCTTCTTTGTTCGTGGTTCCCGTGAATAGTTCGAGCATTGCGTTTTCTTGTTCTTCAAGGACATTGAGCATCAGTTTCAGTTGCTCTCCGTCTTTAGGCATGTTATCGGCCTGCCCACGCACCAATGCGTTACGGCTTTCGCGGATATTGTAAATCTCTCTGGCGGTCAGCTCGGCCATTTTAGCGGTAGAGTTCGCCATAAGAATTTCTTCTGTAAGGAAGTCTTTGGGATTCAGGATCTTTTTTACAGGCGCCGCTTGCTCTTTCTTTCCGGCGGGCGCGTTGCCGGCGGACATATTCATATTAATGGATCTAATGATACCGTCTTCTGTCAGTTCCATCAGCGGAGCGACGGTTTTGTCCTTCATCTTCACGAAATAGGTTTTCTCATGATCAGGCACGCCGATAAATGAGACCGCCACGGCGCTCAGTTCCCAGTATTGTCCGGGTTCACCCGATACGTCGGACAGCCGGAGATAACGGTCGGCATACCGGCTGAACTCTCCGGGGGTATAAGTGATTTTGGCGACTCTTACATCGACTTTGATTTCAGTTCTCGGAAGGGCGTATACCACTCCGAAATCTTTTCCCCGTGTAACTCCCGATATCACTTCTGTTTGTGCGTAGGTTGCAGTTGTAACAAATAACAGGCTTATCGGCAATGCGATTAACTTCCTCATAATAAATCAGTTTATATTGTTTTTTACATGTTCAGTTCGCAAAGTTAATGAAGATACGGAATCTTACGCCACCGGTTTAGTGAAAAAACTATGATCCGGCAGTCTATTGCCCGCTGATATGTCCCCATGCCGTAGGCAGGAACTCAATGATGTCACTGGCGTTGAGAGATATAACTCCGTATTTTCGCCGGGCGAGATCACCCGCCATACCATGTACGTAAGCGCCGGCTTTAGCGGCTTCTTCTCCTGTATATCCTTGTGAGAGCAGGGCCAGGACAATTCCCGCCAGTACATCGCCGCTTCCGGCGGTAGCCATTCCTACATTGCCTGTCGGATTGAAATAGCATTTGCCTTCGGGGGTGACAATGGCGGAGTAATGACCTTTCAGGACAATGTGTACGTTGGCCAGTTTTGCCAGCGCACGCGCTTTTGCCAGTCGTTCGTATGGATCTCTGCTTTCGCCGGTCAGCCTTTCCAGTTCCTTGGGATGCGGAGTCAATACGGAGTTCGGGGGTAGCGCAGTCAGTATATATCGGTTTCCGGCCAACAGATTGAGTGCGTCGGCGTCAAGAACCAGTGGGCATTGGCTTATCCGTAGTTGACGGATCAAAGCGGCTTCGGTTTCTTGTGATTTACCCAGTCCCGGCCCAATCCCTACCGCGTTATAACGGCTCGTGTCCGTAGGCCCGGCGAAGCAACTTTCGTGTGCGTCGGCTTCTACCATGGCTTCGGGTATGGTCGTTTGCAGGATATTGTTGTTACAGGAAGGGGCATGTACGGTAAGCAGCCCTACTCCCGAACGCATACAGGCGCGGGCGGCAAGTATGGATGCTCCCGCCATGCCATACGAACCGGCAATTAACAAGGCATGCCCGAAGTTTCCTTTATGAGCGGAGCTTTTTCGCTGTTTAATTAACGGGCGTATGTCTTTCTCCTCGGTCAGGAAACAACCGGCTTCGGTTTGTTCCATACCTTCGGAATGTGATCCGGTATCCGGGAGCTCCCCGTTGCTTGCGTCACCGGCATATAGTTCTTTGATCTGAGCGCTCGAAAGTATCTTCATCCTATCGTTTCTTTTTCCGGTATACAAATATAATATTATTCTGCGAAACATTAAAGAGCGGCATTTACATAAACAGGGCTGACGCATCTAAATTTATTTGTCATTCGTAAAGAAAATCTTATCTTGCCTTCCAAACCAGGGCGAACGTACGGAATTATCAGCTTTAACGGAGTGGAGAAAGGAGTAAAAATGCGGGAGACCTTCCCGAGCCTAAGCGGGAAGGTCTCCTGCTTAGCATCGGGAAGGTCTCCTGCTTGGCATCGGGAAGGTCTCCTGCTTGGCATCGGGAAGGTCTCCCGCTTGGCATCGGGAAGGTCTCCTGCTTGGCATCGGGAAGGTCTCCCGCTTGGCATCGGGAAGGTCTCCCGCTTAATCCATTACGTATTCGGATCGGTGTAGACGCCTGTTCGGCGATTCCGTGGAAAGCGTCCCGGCCTTTATCTCTTTCACTCCTTCCGCATGGAAATCGTAAATCGTAAATCGTAAATCGTAAATGAGTTCACTCCTTCACGCACCGCACCGAGAAGCCGTAGGCCCGAGCGCTGTATTGGGCTAAGGAGATTGAGTATCCGCTGGAGAAGTGCAGGAACTCAAAGGCATCGTTGTCATTGGGTGTTGCAGACCAGTAGTTGCCGCTCATACCTCCTACGCTGAGCGTACCGTCTCCATAAGGACGGCTCCCCGTGCCAGGATACAGAGCGTTATCATCCCAAGACCAACCACCGGGACCAAAAGGACTGGAAGTACTCCAAGTACCATTGCTCGTAGTAAAACCATACAAGGGACTGGTTTCCGCTGTACCACCATGAACCGGAACACGCCAACCCGAAGGACAAGGATCGTAAACAGACTTCCTTTTACTCTCATGACCCCACAAGTCATCATCAGGAGTAGAAAGCCAATCGCTGTCTCCATCACTCTTCGTAAGGAACACATTTGGATGCTGTATGGTCCACTCAACCTTACCCTTATCTCCATCGGTATCCTCAGCAGTAAACAAACCCTCACCAGAATTGCCTGTGGCAG
>JAIRKY010000126.1 GCA_031259755.1 Mediterranea sp. (in: CFB group bacteria)
GCCCAACGCGTTTCGATTTTTGCGTTGGGCTTTTCACTAAATGCCCAACGCATTTACCCCAAATGCCCAACGCAAAAATCAAAACGCCCAACGCAAAAATCGGAGAGACCAACGCAAAAATCGAAGAGGTTAACGCGAAAGTTGAAAAGCCACCTGCAAAATTTATGCTTCGTTTTATTCTTATCATAAGTCGACGTAATAATTCAATAACTCAACGTAATATGAAATTATTACGTCGACTTATTGAATTATTACGTCGTAATATGAAATTATTACGTCGGGTTTTTTTCTTCTATTTTCCCTGTTAACCAAAACAGGTGTCCGTGTTAAACACGATGGGGTTCCGTGTTAAACACGGACGGTTGGTGTGGTTAACAGGAAAGTTGAGTTGTTTAACAGGAAAATCGGCGGGGTTATTAAGATCAAATTAATTTTTCTACAATAAGTCTTTGTGTAATGGTAGGAGAATTTATACCTTTACGCGCAAATTAAACCAAGCAGGTAATTACGTTACAATAATGAATAAAACGGCCCCTTTCATGGTATTCTCGGGTACAAAATCGAGATATCTGGCAGAGAAAATTTGCGCAAGTCTTGATTGTCCTTTAGGAAATATGAATATCACTTATTTTGCCGATGGTGAATTTGCAGTTTCCTATGAAGAATCGATCCGTGGCGCGGATGTATTTCTTGTGCAGTCTACTTTTCCTAATTCTGATAATCTGATGGAGCTCCTTCTGATGGTGGATGCCGCCAAAAGAGCTTCAGCTAAGAGTATTATCGCCGTAATTCCATATTTTGGATGGGCGCGTCAAGACAGAAAAGACAAACCCCGCGTTTCCATCGGAGCTAAACTGGTGGCTGATTTGCTTTCAGTAGCCGGCATAGACCGTTTGATCACGATGGATTTGCATGCGGACCAGATACAGGGATTCTTTAATATTCCGGTAGACCATTTGTACGCTTCAGCCGTGTTCCTGCCCTATATTGAATCTTTAAAATTGGAAGATCTGGTCATTGCCGCTCCTGATGTAGGTGGTTCTAAAAGGGCAAGTACATTTTCCAAATATTTAGGAGCGCCTATGGTGCTGTGTAATAAATCGCGTGTAAAAGCGAACGAAGTCGCAACTATGCAGATCATTGGTGATGTGGAGGGTATGAATGTTGTACTGATCGATGACATTGTCGATACGGCGGGAACTATCACTAAGGCTGCGAATGTAATGTTAGAAGCAGGCGCCAGATCCGTTCGCGCTATCGCCAGTCACTGTGTGATGTCCGATCCGGCTTCCGACCGGGTAATGGCTTCAGGATTGGTTGAGATGGTATTTACAAATAGTATTCCGTTCTGTAAAACTTGTCATAAAGTCAAACAATTAAGTATCGCCGAGATGTTCGCGGAAACGATCAGGCGCGTATTGAATAATGAATCGATCAGTTCCCAATACATTATCTGATGTAACCAATTTACGATTTACGGATTTACGATTTCACTTCTTTATTAATGGTAAATCCGTAAATGGTAAATTGAATTCCTATTTCCTACGGAATGCTTTGGGTGACATTCCGGTATAGCGTTTGAAATACTTGCCAAAGAAAGATTGATTTGCAAAATTGAGTTCATCGGCAATTTCCTGAATGTTTTTCTGCGAAGACTTCAAGAGCGATTTAGCTTCGAACAGAACGAAAATATCGATCCATTCGCCTACGGTTTTTCCGCTGATCCCTTTCACTACACTCGAAAGATGTTTGGGAGTAAGAAAAAGCTCTTTTGCATAGAAGTTCACACTTCTTTCTTTTTTATAGTTTTCGGAAAGGCTTCTCATAAATTGGTCATACAACATCTCCTTTCTGTTTCTGGCTTCTTTCTTACGAGGTATTCTATGGTGATAGATCGCATAAATCTCATACAGTAAGGCTACAAGCAATGTTTGTATAACATCTTTTGATCCACATTCTTTTTTGGTCTTTCTCCAAAGTATATTATAATACTCCATTATACCATTTAATTCCTCTCCTTTGATATTGATGCAAGGATATTCTTTGGTGTAAAAAAAGATAGGAAGCATGACCTCAACTTTAGAAAAGATATTGTCAGTATAATCCCTTGAAATAACAATGATAACTCCCTGATACTTATCGCTGACCTCCAGGCTTTGGATAATCTGATCCGGTACGGCGATCATCATAGTTCCCGGGCCAATGAAATATTCCCGCAAATTAATGGATACCCGTGTATATCCGTCTAAACAGATTGAAATCACGGTGTTTTCCAATCTTGTAGGAATATCATATAGAGGCATGGCTCTTATATCATTATAAATATAAAAGTCGTCGTTAATCTGGTTCAGATTAATCGGATCATGAACTATATGGAATAAGTTCGATTGCAAAATAGTAGCAATGTTCATATCTATACCCTTTTTTTGCAAACATAAAGAATTGCTCAAAAAGAATAAAGAGTTTTTTCTATAAAAGGAAAAACAGAACAGATTTTGAGAAATATGGAATATTTTATACCCTCTTTAGTATGTCAGATGTTACATTTGTTTTTCAAAAACGGAAATTTACTCTTCAAATAAAGAAAATCCTGTATTTCTTCCGAATAAAAAGAAATACAGGATACATTTCTATTACAACTCTACTTACTTATATTCTTTGGTAGATATCAGTTCTTAACCGTGTCTTTCCGTGCAATCCGCATCTAATATATAACAAACTGAACTACTTATAATAATTAGGTGTACATTTGTACCTCATAACAATTTGAAAATAAATGGAACTATTTAGCGCTATTATATCCAAAGCATCGGATATCGCAGAGAAGCAAGTAAAGAGTACGCTGTCGTTATTGACCGAGGGAGCGACCATACCTTTCATCAGCAGGTATCGTAAGGAGGTAACCGGAGGGCTCGACGAAGTAAAGATCGGGGAGATAAAAGAGAAATACGACAAGTTGTGCGAGGTCGCCAAAAGGAAGGCTACGATTCTTTCCACTATAGAGGAACAGGGTAAACTGACCGGTGAATTAAAGAAACGTATCGATGAAACCTGGGAATCCATCGTTCTTGAAGACATATATTTACCCTATAAACCGAAACGGAAGACCAAAGCGGAGGTTGCCCGTCAGAAAGGCCTTGAACCACTGGCTATGATCCTTTTATCACAACGGGAGCCTGATGCCGGGAAATGTGCCCTGGCTTTTGTCAAAGGTGAAGTGAAAGATGTGGAAGATGCATTCAAAGGCGCACGGGATATTATTGCCGAACAGATCAATGAGGACGAGCAAGCCCGTAATTCCGTACGTAAACAGTTTGCCGGAAATGCGGTTATCACGGCGAAAGTCATAAAGGGAAAGGAAGAGGAAGCTGCCAAATACCGTGATTATTTCGATTTCTCCGAACCGTTGAAACGTTGTACTTCCCATCGTATCCTGGCAATAAGACGTGCGGAGAGTGAAGGATTATTGAAAGTTTCCATTTCTCCGGATGATGAAGAATGTCTTTCCCGTTTAGAGAGACAATTTGTCCGTAGCCGGAACGAAAGCGGCCGGCAAGTGCGACTGTCGGTACATGACTCATATAAACGGTTATTAAAACCTTCGATGGAAACGGAATTTGCGTCTTTATCAAAAGAGAAAGCCGATGAGGAAGCGATCCGTGTTTTTGCGGAGAATTTGCGCCAATTATTATTAGCTTCTCCATTAGGACAAAAAAGAGTGTTGGCCATTGATCCGGGCTTTAGAACCGGCTGTAAGGCCGTTTGTCTGGATGCCCAAGGCAATTTGTTGCATAATGAGAATATATATCCGCATCCTCCGGTAAGTAAAGCCGGTGAAGCGGCGTCTAAGCTTTATAAAATGATCGAAGCCTATAATATTGAGGCGATCGCGATCGGTAATGGCACCGCGAGCCGTGAAACCGAGGATTTTATCACCCGGCAATCGTTTAATCGGACAATTCAGGTATTTGTTGTGAGTGAACAGGGAGCCTCCATTTATTCCGCGTCAAAAACAGCCCGCGATGAATTCCCTGATCATGATGTAACGGTGCGCGGCGCCGTATCTATTGGAAGACGATTAATGGATCCTTTAGCTGAGTTGGTCAAGATAGATCCGAAGTCAATCGGCGTGGGGCAATACCAACATGATGTAGATCAATCGAAACTAAAGAGATCATTGGATCAAACGGTAGAAAACTGTGTGAACCTGGTTGGAGTGAACCTGAATACGGCAAGTAGCCATTTGCTGACCTATATATCAGGCCTTGGCCCTCAGCTTGCCCAGAATATCGTAAACTACCGCGCTGAAAACGGCGCTTTTGCTTCGTGTAAAGAAATTCTTAAAGTACCTCGTATGGGAGCGAAAGCCTTTGAGCAATCCGCGGGTTTCCTTCGTATTCCGGATGCGGACAATCCTCTGGATAATACCGCGGTACATCCGGAAAGTTATTTTGTTGTCGAACAAATGGCTAAAGATTTGAAGTGCAGCGTGCCCGAACTTATTTCAAATAAGGAGTTACGCGCCAACATTGATATTCAGAAATATATCACCCCTACCATAGGTATACCAACGCTGAAGGATATGATGACGGAATTGGATAAACCCGGTCGCGACCCCCGAAAGGCGGTCAAAGTCTTTGAATTTGATAAAAACGTACGTACGATAGCCGACTTACGCGAAGGTATGATATTACCTGGTATCGTAGGAAATATAACAAACTTCGGCGCTTTCGTCGATATCGGAATTAAAGAGAACGGATTGGTACATTTATCCCAGATGGCCGACCGTTTCATATCCGATCCTACGGAAGTCGTATCTATTCATCAGCATATTATGGTGAAGGTATTGAGCGTAGACAGGGATAGAAAACGCATACAACTTACCATGAAAGGTGTAGAAAGTATACCTTTTATAGAAAGTAAATGTTAAAAGCAGACCAATACTTGTGTAATATCAGAGATTGAATTAAGTTTAGAGCCAAAATATCTTTTATTTTAGTAGAAGGTATTTTATAAGCAACAAAATTTAGATGCAAAATTTAATAGTTATGAGATTTTCCTTGTTATTGATATGTACGTTTTGCTTTGTTTCTTCTCATGCCAACATGAACGATTATCTATTTGACGGCAAGAATGTACCTGTGGTTCAACCTCTTTCGAATTGTTATATTATCGCTCCGAATAGCGATCCGATCGCTATCCCTGTGAATCGCGCCAATGAGTTTGACGCTTCCGCCATTGAAGCCGATACTGCTTTTGGCGTCGAGTTGGTTTGGGCCGATGTGGACGCAGGTAAGGGAACCGGCCTCGGAGGTGATGGTTGTATCGCCGCTCTGGATACCTCCGGTTCGGGTAGTAGTGGTTATATTATTGTTTATCCCGGCAGACGCGAGGGTAATGCTGTGGTTGCTGTAACTGTGGGCGCCGGCGCTGACCGTATTAAATGGTCGTGGCACATTTGGGTAACGAATTACAATCCTGGTGATAATCCTAAAGTTTATACCAATACCAATGGTGTAACATATACTTTTATGGATCGTAACCTTGGCGCCGTACATAGCGGGGGATCAAATTTGCGATGGGGTACGCCCGAATCTTTGGGCCTTCATTACCAATGGGGCCGGAAAGACCCTTTCCCGGCTAGCGCGAACGCTACTTCAGATACGGAAAAGACTGTCTATACTGCTGGCGGCGCTACTACCATTAATGCTAATAAGACAGACAATGGCGGCGGCGGCGTATCTATTGCTACCGCTATCCGGAACCCTTCGGTGTTCTATTACTGTTATACCTATTCTTATGTCGATTGGTGTTCCGTTACTACCGACGGTGATATCCGTTGGGGAAATAACCCTTACGTCAAATCTCTTTATGATCCTTGTCCGTTTGGTTGGCGTGTTCCCGACCAGAACGCTTGGGTTGGCCACACTACCGATAACTTCGCATACACCGATACTCCTGCCGGCCGTTACCATGAACAGACCGGTTGGTATCCGGCTTCGGGTTTACGCGGCAACAATGATGGGTCGTTGCACTACGTTGCTACGTTCAACTACTATTGGAGCGCTACCCCCAGCGGTAGCTACGGCGGCGGCTACCTGTACTTTGATAGCAGGAGCGTGTACCTTACCGGCCATGCCACCAGTCGTACGTACGGTTATTCCGTGCGGTGTGTTGCAGAATAAATGAAAGTGTTTAAAACTCAAAATTATTTGCTATGAGATCTGTCTTACTATTGCTATGCGTATTTTGCTTTGTTTGTTCTTATGGTAACAATGGGCTTATGGTTCAGCCTTCTTCAAATTGTTATATTGTCGCTCCTAACAGCGCTCCGATCGCTATCCCCGTGAGCCGCGCCAATGAGTTTGACGCTTCCGCCATTGGCGACGCTACCGTTTTTGGCGCCGAGTTGATCTGGTCCGATGTCAATGCAGGCAACGATACCGGTCTTGGCGGTGACGGTTGTATTGCAGGTTTGGACATCTCCGGTTCGGGCAATAGTGGTTACATTATTGTTTATCCCGGTAGACGCGAAGGTAATGCTGTGGTTGCTGTGACTGTGGGTACCGGCGCCGATCGTATTAAATGGTCGTGGCACATTTGGGTAACGAGTTACGATCCCACGTCCAATCCCAGAGTTTATACCAATACCGACAGCGTAACATATACTCTTATGGATCGTAACCTTGGCGCTATACATGCCGGGGGATCAAATTTGCGATGGGGCACTCCCGAGTCTCTGGGCCTTCATTACCAATGGGGCCGGAAAGATCCTTTTCCGGTTAGCGCGAGCGTTACCGATAATACGGAGAAGGCTATCTATACTGCCGGTGGCGCTACAACCGTCGATGCCAATAAGACAGATAATGGCGGCGGCGGTATATCTATTGCTACGACTGTCCGGAACCCTTTAGTGTTCTATTATCTTTATACCAATTCTTATGCTGATTGGTGTTCCGTTACTACCGACAGTGATACCCGTTGGGGAAATAGCCCTTACGTTAAATCCCTTTATGATCCTTGTCCTGCGGGTTGGCGTGTTCCTAACGAGCATGTCTGGGTTGGTCATACTACCGATAACTTTGCATACACCGATACTCCCGCCGGCCGTTACCATGAACAGACCGGTTGGTATCCGGCTTCGGGTTATCGCGGAAACTACGACGGCAAAGTGTCCGGTTTAGGTATAGAAGGTTACTATTGGAGCGCTACACCTACGAATAATTACTCGTACATTCTGTTCTTCAACAGTGACCACGCTTATTCTAACGGCAGCTTCAACCGCGCTTACGGTTTTTCGGTGCGGTGCGTTGCAGAGAAATGATCAAAACAGTTCCTGCGATCATCAGGATCGTACAAAGGATAGACCCTTCAAAACCGAAGGCTCCTCCGTTAATTATGTTTTCTTCCGGTAAATGCAACTGAATTATCGATGGAAACATCCTGGAACCACTGACTTCATACCCAAGAACCGGGCCTTGGATCCAGTTCCACGCCGTGTGTAAAGAGATCGGAAACCATAGATTACGGGTATACATATAGCATGCCCCGAGCAGCAGCCCGGCTAAAAAGAGATTAAAAAGCGGAAAGATATCAATATTGGGATTTGATATATGCATAACAGAGAAAATAAAGGAGGCTATAGCCATAGCCCCCCATTTATTCATCTTCGTCATTAATCTGCCTTGTATGTATCCGCGCACCATGATTTCTTCCATTGCGGCAGCGGCGAAATATACAAAGAAAGTACCGGTCAATACACTGAGATCAAATGCTATGCCGGTAATCTCAATTGCTCCCAGCCCTATTGAAGCGACAAAACCTATAAGATAGAATACGGCAGCAAAACCAACTCCGGTTAAACAATCTTTCCATCGCCCTTTTATGCTCATTCCCAGTTCGCATATAGGACACCGGTCTACATATTTTAGAAAAATGATAGCGCAAGCCCAAACGCTTGCCATTGAAGAAGCTGATAAGATAATTTTTTGGGTAAGAACGTAATATATTGATTCCGATTTCGGAAATACAGAAAAGGAAATCAGTAGAAAACCGCCAGATATGTTGATGAAAACGAAACTGGCGATAAGATACAGAGGGATAATCGCCCATACCGGTAGTATCGGGCGATTAGAGGATTGTATTATTTGGTTTTCAATCTTCATTTTATTGCAATTTTATAATAAAATGTTAATTAGGCGAGCGAAGATATACATAAAAAAGTAAAAAGAGCTTATTCTGTAGAGTATTAATTATATTTGTGATTCTAAATTCTATTTCATGAGAAGAAAATGCTTGATATTCATTGGAATTGCCCTGATAGCTAATAGTTGGGGGGCTACTGCACAAGTGTATAAAGCGCTTTATGTAGATAAGTCCGGGACTATGATCTCCCAAATAACAGCGGAAGAGGCGAAGAATGTCACGAACCTGACTGTTGTTGGTAAGATCAATGCTATTGATTTTAAAGATCTTCGCGATGGATTCCCTCATCTGGAGGTCCTGGATATTTCCAATGTAGACATTAAACCTTATGCAGGGAAGTCCGGCACTCATGCCGATAAATTCTATGTTTATCCTCCAAACTGTATTCCCGCGTATGCCTTTTGTCGTTTGGAAGGAGGTGTCCCTCACGGTAAGCAAACGTTGAAAAAGGTTATACTTTCCGAAAAGATCAAGAATATTGAAGATGGCGCTTTTCTGGGATGTAACAATCTCCATAGTTGCCGGATCAACAAAAAAACGGCTCCAAATCTACTCGAACATGCATTGTCGGATACCATAACAGCTATATTTATACCATTGGGTAGCCGTGATGGATACCGTTTAAAGAAGAGATGGGAGAATTTTGCTTTTATTGAGGGGGAACCGGTTGAAGTTAAACTACAAATAAGTGTACAAAGCAGTTTGAAAGCGGAAATACAGGCAGCGGGGTTACAACCTAAGAACATTAATTTCCTGACTGTAGAGGGAAAACTGGATGACAACGACCTGAAACTGATAACAGATTATATGCCTAATCTGGTTTCTGTAGATATTTCCAAAACCACAGCGACTACCCTACCCGATTTTACTTTCGCCCAGAAGAAATATATGTTGAGGATCAAGTTGCCTGATGGGCTTAAAACGGTCGGACAACGGGTTTTCAGTGGTTGCGGCCGTCTGAGTGGCGCGTTGATTTTACCGTCCGGAGTTACTTCTCTCGGCTATGGAGCGTTTATGGATTGTGATAACCTCCGACAAGTTATAGTTACAGGTTCCGGTCTAACGGCTGTCGGAGACAACCTGTTTGGAAATTCGAATGGCAGGCTGCATTATAATAAATTTTGAACACAGAGACACAAGTTCTTAATTAAGAACTTGTGTCTCTGTGTTCAAATCCGCGTAGCCATTCTATAGGACTACGATTCTCCGTACATTCTTTCACGGATATCTTTGATATGGCTTGAAGTAATATAGTCATCATACTCCATCATCTTGTCAAT
>JAIRKY010000051.1 GCA_031259755.1 Mediterranea sp. (in: CFB group bacteria)
GATATCTTTTTTTGGAAAGCAAAAAATGTAACACTAAATAATGACTTGTCTGTCTAAGTGACATCATCTATCATCTAAGCAAAATAACAAGAGAACACACACACATATATCCTTGCGAATATACTATCTCACAGAATAAAACTTACATCATTTTTGTACCCCAAAATAAAAAGAAGAAAGATCTTGGTATTTCAAGGCAAATGCATTATTTTTGTAATGAATTGAAGGTGAACGGAAAATACGAATCACTAGCATTGCGCTGATTATCAGATAGATAAGTTTTGAAACTCTGTACCTCACGTGTATCCCACGTTTTTCATCCACTATTGAACTCTTTGATTATCAAAGGTTATCAGAATTATCCAGTATTCTGTATTGGGAAGTAACCTCTTATAAATAAGCATTTACTATCTATCATAAAATCGCTATAATACACTCTGTTATAGCGGTTTTCCTTTCCCACGGATTTATTGTTTCTTTGTCTTGTCATTTGTTTATTTATCGTATATTTGTACCACATACTTACCAAGTGAGATTACAGAGAATATTTGTACCACACTTAGGTGTATTTTTATCTCCGTTCCGGACTAGGGTAGAATAGAATGAAATCACCGTTATGGACTAACATGGACTGTTCTGGACTAAGAAACAAATGAATTGAGAAATAGACATATGCTCATACAGGTATCTGACGAATTGTTGGAAAAGAATAAAGGAGATGACAACCGAACAACCTCCCATACAAGTTACTGAACAAGAAAGAATTCTCGTTTCAGCAATTGCTCATGAGCAAGTTACTCTGAAGTGATTAATGGAACGAGTTGGATTGAAACACCGGCCTACTTTTTTAGAAAACTATATGAATCCCGCTATACAAAGCGGTTTTGTGCGTGTTCTATATCCCGAAACGCCCAATCATCCCCGGCAAAAGTATGTATTGACTGTAAAAGGGATTACTTTATATAATAGCGTAAATCAATAACATACACATGTTTTTACACTTGTTTTTTACACTTTGTACCGCCCGGGAACCTGACCGCCTTTGATCTGTGCACTCTCCCAGCCTATCATTGCTTTTTTACGTGACGGCCCCCACATATAGCCGCCAAAATCCCCTATTGACCGTATTACGCGATGACATGGGATCAGAAAAGCTATCGGATTTTGTCCGACAGCAGTTCCAACCGCACGATTGGCATCCGGATTTTCAATATACCGGGCTATATCGCCGTATGTCACCAGGTTGCCCATCGGTATTTTCAATAAAGCTTCCCATACTTTCATCTGAAATGCCGTGCCTTTGATGTGCAACTTTATTTTATTGAGTGCAGACCAGTCTTTCGTAAACATAAGGAGTGCGTCTTGTTGTATCCGGTCGGTCACATTGACATAAACGGCGTTCGGGAATTTGCTTTTCGGTATATGCAAAGCATCCGTTTCATTATCGACAAAAGCTATATAGCACACACCTTTCGGAGTTGAAGCGATCAGGATCGTTCCAAACGGACCATCCGCAAAACTATAGTTGACAGTCAGGCTCTCTCCGCCGTTTTTATACTCGTCCGGCGTCATTCCTTCGATCTTTACAAATGGGTCATGCAATCTCCCTACACCCGGCAAGCCCACTGTGCAGGCAGCATCCAACGGCGTGGTTTTGCTTTCCCGCAAGACGCGCTTGGCATATTCAACACTCGTATATTGCACGAATTGCCTGAAGCTCACCCCCGACCACTCGGTAAACATCCGCTGAAAAAGGAATGGGCTTAGATTTACATGAGCTGCCACGTCATTCAACGAAAGCTGTTCGCGAAAGTTTTCATCAACGTACTCAATCGCACGCCTGATGCGGTTAAAATCTATTTCTCGCCGGATATCCATTACGCACACTCGTTATCCCGCCCAATCCTGCCTGTCGAGATTTCTATACCCGATAGCTTCAGCCAGATGCGAAGCCTGTACCGACTCGTGTCCTTCAAGGTCTGCTATGGTGCGCGCTACTTTCAGTATTCTGTCGTATGCCCGGGCAGACAAACTTAACCGGTTCATTGCATTTCGCAGAAGGTTTAACCCTTGTTCGTCCGGTAGTGCATACTTATTCAGCAGTTTTCCGCTCATCTGAGCATTGCAATAGATCCCCGGATGTGGGTCAAAGCGTTTCTCTTGTATTGATCTGGCGGCAATCACCCGTTCTCTGATTAATGCGCTCGATTCTGCAGGACGGACATCTGAAACCTTTTCGAAAAGTAGCGGTACGATCTCTATTTGTATATCAATTCGGTCCAGTAGCGGCCCCGAGATCTTATTCAGGTACTTTTGCACTTGCCCCTGGGTACACACGCAATTTCTTGCCGGATGATTATAATAGCCACATGGACAAGGGTTGGTCGAGGCTACAAACATAAAACCGGCCGGATAATCAACGCTCCATTTTATTCTTGAAATCGTGATATTCCGGTCTTCCAACGGTTGCCTCAACACTTCAAGTACATTCCTGTTGAATTCCGCCAATTCATCAAGAAAGAGTACGCCATTATGGGCAAGGCTGATCTCTCCGGGCTGTGGATAGTTTCCTCCACCCACCAACGCTACGGGTGAGATCGTATGATGCGGATTGCGAAACGGACGTTTGGAGATAAGCGAAGAGTTCCGGTTTAACTTTCCTGCAACAGAATGGATTTTAGTTGTTTCGAGGCTTTCGCTCAGCGATAAGGGGGGCAGGATGGAAGGCAACGCTTTGGCCAACATAGATTTACCGCTCCCCGGCGCACCTATCATGATCAGGTTATGTCCGCCCGCCGCGGCGATCTCGAGCGCTCTTTTTACGTTTTCCTGTCCTTTTACTTCAGAGAAGTCGTTCTCGAAAGTATTTTGTTGGGCGTAAAACTCTTCCCGCGCATCGACAAAGGTTTCCTGTAACTCGCGTTGGCCATTGAGAAAGTCGACAACCTCCTTGATATGGGTTACGCCAAAGACTTTGATCCCATCGACGACCGCGGCTTCCCTGGCGTTTTGCTGCGGGACGATAATTCCTTCGAAACGTTCTTCTTTAGCGCGGATAGCGATAGAAAGCGCTCCTTTTATCGGCTGAATCGTCCCGCAAAGGCTTAGCTCGCCCATGATGAGGTAGCGCGATATTTTTTCTGCGCCAATCTTTTCATTGGATGCCAATATGCCTATCGCAAGCGGAAGGTCGTAGGCTGATCCTTCTTTGCGGATATCAGCCGGCGCCATGTTGATAGTAATGTTACTGACAGGCATCTTATAATCATTGACCTGCAACGCCGAAATGATCCGGTGATGACTCTCCTTTACGGCGGAATCCGGCAGGCCGACAAGATAAAACATACAGCCGCGGGAACTGTTTACTTCGATTGTAATAATGGTTGCATCAATACCTTGTACCGCCGCCCCGAATACTTTTACGAGCATATTATTTTTTTTGCTTTAATAAGCTATCCAACTTGGAAACAAGTTCTTTTCCCTTAATTCCCCGGGCGATGATTCTTCCTCTGTCATCAATCAGTATGTTATACGGAATTTCATTTATGTCATACTGTTTCACGACTGTCGAGTTCCAACCCGAGAAGTCATTCAGTTGTTCCCATTTCAGAGTGTCTTGTTTGACTGCCTCTTTCCAACTCTCCTTATCCATATCTAATGAGACGCCTGCGATGGCTAATTCGAGGGAGGGCTTGAAGTTCTTATTATTTCTTTCCCTTTTCTTTTCCCTGTCTCTTTCTTTTTGGGTTTTGGGTGGATATCGCTTATAGATTTTCTTTAGTTCTTCGTTCGAACGTTTGCATGAGTCCGACCAGGAAGCCCAGAATGTGAGAAGTAAATATCTGTCTCTGAACTCGGATCGGGAAATCTTTTCGCCTTCCGGGTTAGTCAGGGTGAAAGATGGAGCGATTTTGCCCACTTCCGCCTTTTCACTTTGTTCAATCAATTCCGTCAGTCTCTCTATGTAAGGCTTGTCTTGTAACGAACCGTCCATAAGTCCGATCAATTCTTTGATCCCGGCAAGATCGGGAGAGGGCGTTCGGACAAAGAATTTATCCAACAGGTAGATGTTGATCAGTGATTTGTGATTCCGGTGAATGTATTCACTAACCAACCGTATGGATAACGTATCGTTGGGGTCAACCGGTTGGGGAAGCGTTTTGTAGAAAGCCGTAAACTCCTCGTTCACCGGACCGCCCTTTGCTTCGTATGAACCGGGAATGTCAAGATCGCTTTTGATATGGATGGTTTTTCCTCTTTCCAGATAGACCGGATATTGCTTCTCGCGGTCGATGAACAGTATCGCTTGAGTAAGTGTTGTGTCCATGTCTATTTTCAGGGAAAATTTACCTTCCTCTACGTGAACAGGAGTGACGAAATCGGACAGTTCATCATTTCCATACAAGTATATGGTGTCGGTGGTCAATCCTTTGATCTCACCTTTGATCTTCACCTGCTTCGGATCGCTTTTATTACACCCCGACAGGCAAACAACTAAAAGCATGAGTACTATGAGAGTCTGCTTCATTTCAACTTATTTTCTTTTTTTCTTCCTGCTGTTTACCGATTCAACCGCTTCCCGTATGACGAATTTGTTCTCAAACCGCTTAGTATAGCTGGAATAGTCAGGACGGATAGGAACATATTCCGGATCAAGGAACAGCGGGCTGGATATGATATGATCCGCAGTCGAACGGTTACAGCAAAACACGATATTCTCAACACCGGCAAGACGGGTCAAAGCCTTAACGTCGGTATCATGAGGCTGCAAAGTCATCGGATCGGTAAAGAAAAACAAATAGTCTATCTCACCGTCAACAATACGGGAACCCATCTGTTGGTCGCCTCCAAGCGGACCGGACTTCAAAATGGTAAAATCCCATTGAACATCAGGATGTTTCTCTTTCAACGCCTCCTGAAGCAGCATACCGGTAGTGCCTGTACAGTAGAATTTGTGTCCCATCAATACGTCGGAGTTCCAGACCACCCATTCAATCATGTCTTTTTTCATTGCATCGTGCGCAACCAGACCTATTTTACGAATCAATTTTTCCATCGTTATTCTTTCTTAATTAAACAACAATTGCGAAAAGGCTCTCTTCCCTTTCACATAAAACTCTGCCAATATACAGTTTTTCATCTGTTCGGGAATAGAATCGACAATCATTTTTTCTAAATTCTCCGTACGCTCCCTGATGTAGTTCCCCCGGACAGAGCGAAATTCCTTACGGGCCTCAAACACCGCTCCGGCGTTAGAGAACTGCCCTTTCAAGACAAAAAAGAACGCCGCCAGGCAATCCAGGAACATACGCACACGCATGACACGCACCAGATCTTTTTCTGGTAAATTCTTGTAAAGCATGAGAAGGTTGTTACGAAAATTGAGAAAAGTCTTCCTCGGAGACTCTCTCTTTAACGTCGCCCCACCTACATGACACACTGTACTTTGCGGTACACAAACAACACCGCGTCCCCTGGCGCGTAATCGCCAACAAAGATCTATTTCCTCCATGTGGGCGAAAAAGCGTCCATCCAAACCTCCGCTATGAAGATAATCATTCAAGCGAATGAAAAGCGCCGCGCCCGTCGCCCAGAACACAGGAACGATCGTATCATACTGGCCATTATCTTTCTCGACAAGATGCATGATACGCCCCCGGCAGAAAGGATAGCCATAAGCATCCAGAAATCCTCCGGCGGCGCCGGCGTATTCAAAGCGCTCTTTGTCATGCCAACTGCGTATCTTCGGCTGACAGGCGGCGACCTCGGGATGAACGTCCATATAAGCGATCAAAGGCTCCAGCCATGCTTCGCTAACCTCAACATCCGAATTAAGTAAAACAACATATTCTTCCTTTATCTTCTCCAATGCCATATTATAACCTCCGGCGAAACCATAGTTCCGGTCGAACTCAATCACCCGGATATCCGGAAATTCCCGATGCAACATATCCACAGAGCCATCCGTAGAGCTGTTGTCCGCAACATAAACAGTCGCATCATCCGGATTCGAATGTCGCAGGACAGAAGGAAGGAAGCGCCGAAGCATCCTGTTACCGTTCCAGTTCAATATAACAATAGCGACCCTCTTCATCCATTCGGATATTTATGATACGATCGTCCCCCGAAGAGCCGTTCTATCTTCATTAAAACCATTCAGTTGCAGCATTACAATCCGGTTATCCAATGCTTCGTTATGATCGGTTTCAATACGAATGTAATTCTCGGTAAACCCATGCATCGGAGTTCCATGCTTCGACTTTTCCATCAGCGCCTTCATACTTTTCCCTATATGGCGGGCGTAAAACGCCTCTGTCTTTTCATCCGAAAGCTGTAACAAACGTTGACTGCGCTTATGTTTCTCATCCGGAGAAACCATATAGTCTATGTTCAAAGCCTGGGTGCCCGGCCGCTCGGAATAACTGAACACATGCAACCGGGTGACATCCATATCCGCTATAAACCAATAGGTTTGTTCGAAAAGCTCATCGGTCTCGCCGCGGGCGCCCACGATCACATCTACCCCAATAAAAGCGTCAGGCATCACCTCCCTGATCTTTCTTATTTTCGAAGTAAAAAGAGAAGTATCATACCTGCGGCGCATCAATCTCAAGACATCATCGCTACCGGATTGAAGCGGAATATGAAAATGAGGCGTAAAACGGCGGGATTGCGCAACGAACTCAATGATCTCATCGGTCAACAAATTCGGTTCTATCGAAGATATACGGTAACGCTGTATGCCTTCAACCTCATCGAGCGCCCGGATCAAATCAAAAAAGGTTTCGTCGGTCGACTTGCCGAAATCACCGATATTCACCCCTGTAAGCACAATCTCCTTCCCCCCTTCGGCGGCGGCGGCACGCGCTTGTTGCACGATAGACGCAATCGTCCCATTCCGGCTCTTTCCTCTGGCAAAAGGAATGGTGCAATAAGAACAGTAGTAATCGCAACCATCCTGTACTTTCAAAAAGAAACGGGTACGATCGCCCCGCGAGCACGACGGAGAAAACGAACGGATATCTTTCAGGTCGGAGGCGTACGCCTCTCCCCTGTTCTTTTTCTGCAAATCACCAAGAAACCGCAATACATCCTTTTTTTGTTCAGCGCCCAGTACAATGTCAACGCCTTCGATCTTCGCTATATTCTCAGGCTTCAACTGGGCGTAACATCCTGTAACCACGACAAAAGCGTCCGGATGTTGTTTCACCATGCGATGTATGGCTTGCCGGCATTTCTTATCCGCCGTTTCGGTCACGGAACATGTGTTGATCACACAAATATCAGTCCGCTCTCCCCGCCGGGCCGTCCGAACCCCGGCTTCACGCAAAGCCTTTCCTAAAGTAGAGGTCTCGGAGAAGTTCAATTTGCAGCCCAACGTATAGTAAACGGCCGTTTTATCTTGAAATACAGTAGTATCTATCATATATCACGCTCAAATATCCGGCAAAGTTACACTTTTAAATCCGGAAGTCAGAAGATAGAAGATAGAAGATACAGGGCTAACGCATCTTATTTGTCTCATTTCTCAGTTCAAAAGCCCACCCTGTAGCCTCACCTGATCATGGCTTACCGGATGATTGATCTCCCTGTCCAAATACATGTCCCAACAGAACGAACTACCTGCGCGACGCGCATGAGGTTGTCCGTCCAAACGTAATAATTTCATTCGTCGACATAATAATTTTATATTACGTCGAGATATAGAAATATTATACCGGACTCACGTTAATTTATTCGTGCTTTCAAAAGAAAACCGTTATTCCATACCTCAGGGATGACACGTCCTTTATGACGGAAAATGCGCCGGATATAGCGCCCGTACAACTATATATGTTAAAAATGTATTTATTTGCGCTCATTTGCGCTCATTTGCGTTTACCTGCGTTCATCTG
>JAIRKY010000073.1 GCA_031259755.1 Mediterranea sp. (in: CFB group bacteria)
ATGTTTACCTCTTCGCTGTCTGTCAGGTAACTCCATTGCGTCTCGCCGTCGAACCAGGTAATGGCATCCATTGTTTCCAGAACAAACTTATTTCCTTTCAGACGCATCTTGCAGGCAAGCAACCCATCCGCCTGCCCTTTTGCTTTAATCTTGACCGTAAAACCGGCCTCCATTCCGCCCGCCTTACGAAAATTGGCGGATGTTTTATCGAGTACATCCTTTGCTTCTTGCTGTTGCGCGAAAATCGGCAAAGCAAGTAGCCCAACGATACATACCAGGAGTCTGTTTCTCATTATTGCAAATTGTTCAGGAGCATCTCCAGATCAGTCTCATCCATGCACATCACCTGCCGTGTCTTACTTCCTTCACTTGGTCCTACAATACCCGCCTTTTCCAATTGATCCATAATACGTCCGGCGCGATTATATCCAATGGAGAACTTGCGTTGTATCAGAGACGTAGAGCCTTGTTGATGGATCACGATCAAACGGGCGGCCTCTTCAAACAGTGGGTCGAGGCGGCCCATATCCACATCGCCCGGGTCGCTACCCGCATCCGGATTCACATATTCCGGTAAGTGGAACGCTACGGGATAACTCTGTTGACGAGCGATATATTTAGTGATTTCTTCCACCTCGGGCGTATCGACAAACGCGCACTGCACACGTACCGGATCGGCGCCCTGCAAGAACAACATATCTCCCCTGCCGATCAACTGATTGGCTCCCGGCCGGTCAAGAATGGTACGCGAGTCCATCATCGCCGATACACGGAACGCCACGCGCGCCGGAAAATTGGCTTTGATCGTACCTGTAATGATGTTGGTCGTAGGACGTTGAGTAGCTATAACCATATGTATACCGATAGCGCGCGCCAACTGCGCGATACGGGCGATGGGCAATTCGATCTCCTTACCGGCAGTCATGATCAGGTCGCCAAACTCATCGATGATCACCACGATATACGGCATAAACTTATGACCCCTTTCCGGATTAAGCTTACGGCTAATGAATTTATTATTATATTCCTTGACGTTACGCACATGCGCCTTCTTGAGCAAGTCGTAGCGGCTGTCCATTTCCATGCAGATAGAATTCAGCGTTTGTATCACCTTGGTTACATCCGTAATGATCGCTTCTTTCCCGTCGGGAAGCTTGGCCAGGAAGTGATTCTCGATCACCGAGTAAATACTGAACTCCACTTTCTTCGGGTCGACCAGTACAAACTTCAGTTCCGCCGGATGCTTCTTATATAATAAGGAAGTGATGATCGCATTCAGCCCGACGGATTTACCCTGTCCGGTAGCTCCCGCCACAAGGACGTGCGGCATCTTGCACAGGTCTACCATGAATACCTCATTGGTGATCGTCTTACCGAAAGCGATCGGCAGATCGAACGTAGACTCCTGGAATTTCCTGCTGTTGATAATGGAGTGCATCGACACGACCTTAGGATTGGAGTTCGGAACCTCGATACCGATCGTGCCCTTGCCCGGTATCGGGGCGATGATACGGATACCCAGCGCCGAAAGGCTCAGGGCGATATCATCTTCCAGCCCGCGTATCTTAGAGATACGCACACCTTGTTCGGGCGTGATTTCGTAAAGCGTTACCGTAGGGCCAACCGTGGCCTTGATACTGCTGATCTCGATGCCGAAACTACGCAACGTATTGATTATACGATTCTTATTCGCATTCTGTTCATCCATATTGATGGTCGGCTCGTTGTTATCGTAGCGTTTCATCAGGTCGAGGACAGGGAAATGGTAATTCTCTAAATCCAATTTCGGGTTGTAGGGTTCCCTTTCAGGCCCCTGATAGTTTTCATCATCATCTGTTGCAGCTTCTATGTTGAATTCCGGCTCAAATTCAACTTCTTCTTCCGGTTCCATCTCCGGCGCCTCCTCGGTTTCAGTCGGTTGAAACTCTATCTTCATGCCGTCGTCCGGCATAGGTTGAACTTCGGGTCTGGACACAACCGGTTCCCGGACAAACGGCTTGTCTGTTGACAATCCGGCTTCTTCTTTCTTCCGCCGTTTTATGAAACTCAGGCTAAGTAACTTTCGCAACCAGATGATGGTTTGCGTACTGATGTAGATAAAGAAGCAGATCGCTGTACCCAACAGGATCATCCATACCCCCGGCGTACCCACTTGGGATTCCAGCCAAGCGCTTATAAATTCGCCATGTCCTCCACCCCAGCGGAAGAACGAATCCTGATAATAATCCACAAACGCAAATCCGAAAAAAATAGAGAACCAGACAAGCAGCAGCGAGCAACATATAAACCATTTCCATAAACGGAACGCGCGCACGCGCATCAACTTTAATCCGACTACTGCAAAGAAGATCAGGAGAAAGAAAGAGGCCAGCCCAAAGCAGCGGTCAATCAAATAACTGGCCAACTGCGCGCCACGCGAACCGGCATAGTTACGTACACCGTTGTTGACTGAGGACAATTTCTGCGGATCGGCTTCCAGAATACTCTGGTCACCCGCGCCGGTGAAAAAGAACGAAGAAAAAGCCAGTAGCAAATAAACCGCGAAGATCACAAGCGCCAGTCCCAGCACGAAATGAACAGTTTCGTTCGTTAAAAACGCAATGAATTTATTGGTGGACCCGGGTTTCTTAAAAGCCTCTGTATCTGTCTTTCTTTTAGCCATGTATTGAAATAGATAGTTGGATATTAAGCGTTATTTCGTGCAAATGTAGTAAAAAAATAGATTCATGCTCCTTTTTTCTTACCTTTGCGTGTCCATTTACATTCGATTATGAAGAAACATAGCCAAGGAATATTTAAAAAGAATACCGCAATGTTCACCACTGTGGCTACTGAATTTTGTTATTTTCTGGAACGTGCGGAAAATATGAATCGGGACGCATTTGTCAATATCATACTTCAAATCTTGCCTTTACTCTATGTTGAAGCCTTCCTGCTTCCCGAAGTTGAGTTGTTCAATGATGAAGAAGAGCTGGAACGCTATGTGACCGAAGAGAGATACGAGGCGCTACGTATCAAGTTGTCGGCGATACTTGCCGAGAAAGACGACTACCTGGAAGTATTCCTGCCCGAGATGGCCTATAGCGATACTCCGATCAAGCAAAGCATTTCCGAAGATCTGGCAGACATATACATGGACATCAAGAACTTCATTTTCGTATTCCGGCAGGGACTCAACGAAACGATGAACGACGCCCTGTATATCTGTAAGGAGAACTTCAGCATATACTGGGGACAAAAATTGGTAAATACCTTGCGGGCGCTTCATAATATGAAATATGACTTTGACGCGAAAGTTCAGGACGACGAGTATTAGTATGGTAATCAAAAGACGTATAAATAAAGAAGAGCTGGAAGAAATGCCTAAAACAGTTTTCCCCGGAAGGATATTCGTTGTCCAGACAGAGATGGAAACCGAAAAAGCAATCAAATACCTGGCCTCGCAAACGGTTGTGGGAATCGACAGCGAGACGCGCCCGTCTTTCACCAAAGGACGATTACATAAAGTAGCCCTGCTTCAGATTTCCTCGGAAGAATGTTGCTTTCTTTTCCGGTTGAACCACACCGGACTTACAGCCTCTATCATCGGATTATTAGAAAATCCATCTGTTATCAAAGTCGGCCTGTCTTTACGCGACGACTTTTTGATGTTGCGTAAACGCGCGCTTTTCAGACAACAATCCTGCATTGACTTACAGGAATATGTCGATGCGTTTGGCATTCAGGACAAGAGCCTGCAGAAAATATACGCCATTCTGTTCGGAGAAAAGATATCCAAATCGCAACGGTTATCCAACTGGGATACGGATGCTCTGACATACGCCCAGAAACTATATGCGGCAACAGATGCCTGGTCATGCCTGAAGATATACAAACTACTGGAAAGGCTGAAACAGACAGGAGATTATATCGTGGCGCCCGAACCCGAAGCAGAGTAAATACGCCCCTGTGAAACATCGAAGAGATCGGGTCTGTTCTCTTTAATACATGGTCTTTTAAAGTTCTGCGGGCAATTCTCTTAAATCGTTAAAATCATCATATTTTTATGCCTTACAATAAAATCTATCTGAAACCGGGAAAAGAAGAATCGCTGAAGAGATTTCATCCATGGATATTTTCCGGCGCCATCGCGCGCATTGACGGAAAGCCCGATGAAGGAGAAGTTGTCGAAGTATACACTTCCGAAAAAGAATTCATTGCCGAAGGGCACTTTCAAACAGGAAGCATTACCGTACGCGTACTTTCCTTTAAACAAGAGCCTATAGACCACGAGTTCTGGAAACGCAGACTAAGCGCTGCATACGACGTGCGTAAACGTATAGGCCTCGCCGCTGATCCGGTCAACAACACCTACCGCCTGGTACATGGCGAAGGAGATCATCTGTCGGGACTGGTCATTGATGTCTATGCCGGAACAGCCGTCATGCAAGCCCATTCGGTAGGAATGCACATATACCGGATGGCAATCGTAGAAGCTCTGTCGGAAATAATGGGTGATCAAATCGAAAACATATACTATAAATCCGAAACCACGGTCCCGTTCAAAGCCGTCCCGTTTTCGGAAGACGGCTTCCTGAAAGGAGGAAGTACCGACAATATCGCGCAGGAATACGGACTAAAATTCCATGTGGACTGGTTGAAAGGGCAGAAAACCGGATTCTTCGTCGACCAACGGGAAAACCGGGCATTGCTTGAACGCTATTCCAACGGCCGCTCGGCACTGAACATGTTCTGCTACACCGGAGGCTTTTCTTTCTATGCCATGCGTGGCGGAGCCAAGCTTGTACACTCGGTAGACAGTTCGGCCAAGGCTATCGAACTGACAAACAACAATGTAGAGCTCAACTTCCCGGGCGATGAAAGACATACCGCTTATGCGGAGGATGCTTTCAGATACCTTGACCGGATGGGCGATCAATATGATCTGATCGTTCTCGACCCTCCCGCTTTCGCCAAACATAGAAAAGCGATCAGAAACGCGCTGCAAGGCTATCGCAGACTCAACGCCAAAGCTATTGAAAAGATCAAACCGGGAGGTATCCTCTTTACGTTCTCCTGTTCGCAAGTCGTAAGCAAAGATGATTTCCGCGCCGCCGTATTCACGGCTGCCGCCATGTCGGGTCGTAGTGTGCGTATTCTGCACCAACTCACTCAACCGGCAGACCATCCCGTAAACATCTACCATCCGGAAGGGGAATACCTGAAAGGGTTGGTTCTATACGTTGAATAGGCAGTGTAAAAGCAGCGTTTTCCGGAAAACCCGGTTAAGAAGAGTTAAAACCAGAAGAATTTCTCTATAAAAGCATGTTATATAACACAAAAACCTATATCTTTGCTCCGTGTTTTTCATGGTATTAGATTTAAGGTTAATAAAGATTGGTTGCCCGTGAGGGTAGCCATTTTTTTTGTCCCTATTATTCCGGTTATTCTTCATGGAAAGTGTTATATTTGTGCCTATATATAGATGAACAATAACTAGGATCTTAAAGATATGAGCATGAAACTCCGTTTAATTATCATGAATTTCCTCCAATTTGCAGTTTGGGGAGCCTACCTTACCTCTATGGGAAGTTATCTGGTAAGTTTAAACCAGACATCTCACATTGGAATGTTTTATGCGATACAAGGAGTTGTCTCCATGTTTATGCCTGCGTTGATCGGTATCGTGGCCGACCGTTGGGTGCCGGCGCAGAAGCTATACAGCCTTTGCCATTTTATTGCGGGGATATTTATGGTCGCAGCCGGTTATTATGGGTATAGAGCCGGAGCGGGGGTCGAGTTCTCCATATTATTTACTTTATATACCGTAAGTGTGGCCTTTTATATGCCAACGCTTGCCTTATCAAATTCCGTAGCCTATTCAGTATTGGATAAAGCGGGATTGGATACAATAAAAGCTTTCCCGCCGATCCGTATATTCGGTACCATTGGCTTCATTTGCGCTATGCTATTTGTCGATGTAACCGGCTACCAACACACCCATGCACAATTCTTCACTTCGGGGATACTCGGACTGACTTTAGCGATCTACGCTATTTCATGCCTGCCTGATATAGCGATCGTGCGATCGGGTGGTACTAAAAAAAGCGTTGCAGAAAGTTTAGGATTGGATGCCTTTAAGCTATTCAAAGATAGAAAAATGGCTATATTCTTCATCTTCTCCATGCTATTAGGCGTTTCCTTACAAATCACCAACGGATTTGCCAATCCGTTCATCACAAGTTTTAAGGCGATCCCGGAATTTGTTGATTCATTTGGCGCTAACCACGCTAACGCACTGATATCTCTTTCCCAGGTATCAGAAACCTTATGTATTCTTCTCATTCCTTTCTTCCTTCGTAAATTCGGAATAAAGAAAGTGATGTTAATAGCTATGGCGGCTTGGGTGCTTCGATTCGGATTATTTGGGGCCGGAGACCCCGGCCCTCGTGTGTGGATGTTTATCCTCT
>JAIRKY010000078.1 GCA_031259755.1 Mediterranea sp. (in: CFB group bacteria)
CAAAACTGAGTTTCACTCCTGAAGCCTATTATACTACCGCCCGTAGAGAGTGGATTGGAACCGGTGTGTTAGCTTTAGATTATGCGCCCCGCCGATTGGGAAAGTTGTCATTAAGCGGTGGCGTCCTGTCGGCCGACTTTAATGGTGAAAGTGGAGAGAGCCGGATCATCAACGGCATATCCTCTTTGCTCTTTGCCCGTAACGATATAAAGTTCTATGATAAGCGTTTCTTCTCCATTGATAATGAAATTGAGATTGCCAACAGCCTGTTGTTGTCTACCGGATTTGTCTGGCAAAAGAGAAAAGCCCTGGAGAACGCGGTAGAGAAAGATCTCTTCGGAAAGCATGCCAGGCCTAACCTTCCCCGGCATCCGGACAATCCTTATCTACAGCAGCATGAATTGATGAAAGCATCCGCCGCCTTGCAATATACGCCGGCGCATTATTACCGGATGTCTCAGGGGCGTAAATACTATCTTCCGGCAACATATCCTACTTTTACGGTAAGGTATGAAAGAGCGTTTTCATCTGGTGGCGCTGAGACGCTGTCGCCAACATTCCATCGTACAGAACTTTCCGTTGAGCAGGAAATAAAGTTCGGGTTGTTCAATCGTATCCATTGGTTTGCCAATGGAGGAGCCTTTTGGGATGCCGGCGATATGCAGTTCCCGGATTATAAGCATTTTACCACTACCCGTATTCCTGTTACGGAACATTCTCTTAACCGGGGATTTGCTCTGTTGGATAATTATGCTTATTCGGCCCATATCCGTTGGGCGCAGGCCAATATGTCCTGGTACACTCCTTATTTGTTGTTAAAGTACCTTCCGTTCCTTAAAAAGAAGCGTTATGATGAGGCGTTACATTTACGCGCGCTGGCCGTCTATAAAAGGTCTCCCTATTGGGAAGCAGGCTATTCCATCGGATGGTCCGACGCATACCGGATAGGCGTCTTTGTTGGGTTTGAACATGTTGAATCCAATGCTGTTGGTGTTACTGTATCCCTGCCTTTGTTAAAACTCTTGGGGAAATAAAGTTTCTACCTATACGGTTTACAAGATTTTTAATTCATATCTTTGCCCTCCGTACAAATTGGATAAATGAAGCAATTGTATCTGAACATATTGAAATGCCTGCTTCCGGTACTCTTTATATCGTATCTGGCAGGCATTACATTCTTTACCCACTCGCATGTCGTGAATGGGGTTACGATTGTCCATTCGCATCCGTTCAATAAGGATACGGAACATAAACATACGACCACCGAATTTCAACTCATTCATTTGTTGTCCCATGTCCTCACTGCAGGCGCTCTCATGCTTCCTTTATTGCTTGCGGTATATGTTTCGGTTTTATGCGCATTATTGAATAAGCCCGAATCGTTCGGATATACTTCTTCTTTCCATGGGGTTCTTTCTCTTCGCGCTCCTCCTTTTTATTGCTGAGACATTACGTTAGTAAACGTATAGCTTTCCTATAGCCTTTGTTTTCGGATTGATACAGGACAAGATCGTTGTGCTTGTCTGTTATATCGGTCTGAGTTATCATTTATTTTCAACAAGTAAGAATAAACAGCAATGAAAAAATATATGTTATTACTGCTTAGCCTGTGTTATGCCTTTATGCCGGCTATGGCAAACGAACCCGAAATGCCCGTATTAAGTAAGTCTGATGCCAATATCATAGGCCATGTATTGGATAAGAATACAAAAGAACACCTTTCCTATATAACAGTTGTATTGAAAGGTACTACCATCGGAACGGTGACCGATGCTACCGGACATTATTTCCTGAAAAACCTGCCGGAGGGAATATTCACCCTTGAAGTTGCCGCCGTAGGTTATAAAACAGCACGTAGAGAAGTGACGTTGAAAAAAGGAAAAACATTGGAAGAAGACTTTGAAATTGAAGAAGATGCAGTGGCGCTTGACGGAGTCGTTATTTCTGCGAACCGAAACGAAACCACCCGGCGGACAGCTCCTACACTGGTGAATGTTATAGAACTTAAGATGTTTGAAATGACCAACTCTACAAACTTATCGCAAGGATTAAATTTCCAACCGGGCGTACGCGTAGAGACCAACTGTCAGAATTGTGGTTTCCAACAAGTACGTATCAATGGTTTGGATGGGCCGTATACACAGATCCTTCTGGATTCACGTCCTATTTTCAGCGCGCTGTCCGGTGTGTATGGTTTGGAGCAAATTCCGGCAAGTATGATTGAGCGTGTTGAAGTGATGCGTGGTGGAGGATCGGCATTGTTTGGCTCGTCTGCTATCGCAGGTACCATAAATATTATCACGAAAGAGCCGATACGAAATTCCGGGCAATTATCACATACAATTTCATTTATTGGCAGGAACGGTAAACCGGATCGCAATACGGCGCTCAATGCTTCTTTGGTGACCGATGATCATAAGGCGGGATTATATATCTTTGGGCAGAATCGTCATTGCGATGGATATGACCATGATCGCGATGGATATACCGAATTACCTAAACTGAAAAATCAAACGCTGGGTTTCCGTTCTTATCTGAAAACCGGAACATACAGTAAACTTACGTTTGAATATCATCATATAGAAGAATTCCGCCGTGGAGGGGATATGCCGGACAGGCCGCCACATGAGGCGAACATTGCAGAACAATTGGAACACGCGATAGATGGCGGCGGATTGAAATTTGATCTGTTTTCACCGGATGAAAAACATCGGTTAGCCGTCTTTGCTTCGGGACAAAACACAAGCCGCGATAGTTATTACGGAACCGGGCAGAATCCGAATGCTTACGGCAAAACTACAGACCTGATATTTATGGGAGGGGCACAGTATGTGTACAACTTTGATCGATTGTTGTTTATGCCTTCGTCTCTGACTACAGGTGTAGAATATAATCGGAACAACTTGAAAGATAATATGTGGGGATATAATCGGCATACCCACCAGATCGTGAATATCGGCAGTGCGTTTTTGCAGAATGAGTGGAAAGATGAGAAGTGGGGGATACTTGTCGGCGCGCGTTTGGATAAACACAATATGATCGATCGCATGATTGTTAGCCCCAGAGCCAATTTACGTTACAACCCGACAGCGTATATCAACTTGCGCCTGAGCTATTCTTCCGGTTTCCGTGCGCCACAGGCTTTTGACGAGGATCTTCATATAGAATCGGTCGGCGGTACGGTCTCTATGATTGAACGCGATCCGAATCTGAAAGAAGAAAGATCGCACAGTTTTAGCGCTTCCGCCGATATATATCATCGTTTCGGCGCTTTCCAGGCGAATTTTCTGGTGGAGGGATTCTATACGCGGTTATCTGATGTGTTTGTGATAGATAAGACCGGTGAGAATAAGGATGGAATTATCATAAAGGAGAGAACCAATGGTTCCGGAGCCAACGTGATGGGGCTTACTTTGGATAGTAAATTGGCCTGTCTTTCTTTATGGCAACTGCAAGCCGGCCTGACCCTTCAGAGAAGTCGTTATGATGAACCCGAACAGTGGAGTGAAACCGCGCCGGCTGAAAAGAAAATATTCCGTACTCCCGACATTTATGGTTACTTTACGGCAACTTATAGCCCGGTTAAACCCTTGTCGATCGCTTTATCCGGAACGTATACGGGCGCAATGCCGGTTCAACATCTGGCAGGTTATATACCGGAAGATATTGTAGTTAAAACTCCGAAGTTCTTTGATATGGGTTTAAAGGTTACTTACGATATAAAAGTTTATAAATCTGCTACACTTCAATTTCATGCGGGAGTACAAAATGTCTTTGACGCATATCAGGATGATTTTGACAGAGGGAAGAACCGGGATTCCGGCTATATCTATGGTCCGTCTTTGCCAAAAAGCTATTACGCCGGCTTGAAGATCAGTTATTAACTTGACCGGATCATGTTCAATAACCAATCTGTTAAAAGGTGTGGGGACTAAATCTACTATTTGTTTCGAAATAGACTGACCGACTAAATTTATAGAAAACAAAACAGATTAATTTTGATTTTAGTCGATCAGTAGTGAAAAAAAATATATTTTTGTCCGAGATAGGATATTAGAGAAGAAGAAAAGACGACTATGGATACCTTAAAACACCATAAAGATAACATAAAAGTACCGGAACCGACCTTACGCCGGCTTCCCTGGTATCTCTCTAATATAAAATTGCTGAAGCAAAAAGGAGAACAATACGTTTCTTCCACCCAGATATCGAAAGAGATCAACATTGATGCTTCGCAAATCGCGAAAGACCTTTCGTATGTGAATATTTCCGGGCGGACGCGTGTTGGCTATGATGTCGATACGTTGATCGATGTGTTGGAAGACTTTTTAGGATTCACCAATATGCACCGGGCTTTTCTTTTCGGAGTAGGTAGTTTGGGAGGGGCGCTATTGGGCGACTCCGGCCTTAGTCATTTTGGGCTGAAGATCGTGGCGGCTTTTGATGTTAACGCACAGAAAGTCGGGACAAGTATTAACGGTATTCCGATTTTCCATTCCGATGACTTCCTGCAAAAAATGGCGGTATACGATGTGAATATCGGAGTATTGACCGTCCCGATCGAGATTGCGCAACAAATTACCAATATCATGGTTGGCGGCGGAATAAAAGCGGTCTGGAACTTTACTCCCTTCCGGATACGCGTACCCGAAAACATCGTAGTTCAGAACACTTCGCTCTACGCTCACCTGGCAGTTATGTTTAACCGGTTGAACTTTAATGAATTCGAATAATGAAAATTATTGCTGTAGGAATGAATTACGCCCGGCACAATAAAGAGTTGGGACATACTGTTGCCGGTGGTGAAGAACCTGTTATCTTCATGAAACCGGATTCTGCCATACTGAAAGATGGTAAGCCCTTTTTTATCCCTGATTTCTCGAATGAGATTCATTATGAGACAGAGTTAGTGGCGCGCGTCTGCCGTTTGGGAAAGAACATTGCGCCACGTTTTGCATATCGTTATTATGACGCGGTAACTGTGGGAATCGATTTTACAGCCCGTGATTTGCAGCGCAGGTTCCGCGAAGACGGTAATCCCTGGGAATTATGTAAAGGCTTTGATGACTCGGCTGCCATTGGTACGTTTGTGGCGATTGACCGGTTCTCCGGTAAGGAAGGCATGGAGTTCCATCTGAAGATCGACGGAAAAGAAGTACAACGGGGCAATACCGCCGATATGCTTTTCCAGATAGATGATATCATTGCATACGTCAGCCGGTTCGTTACGTTGAAGATTGGCGATTTGCTGTTTACGGGGACTCCTGCCGGTGTAGGCCCCGTTTCTCAGGGGCAACATCTTGAGGGATATCTGGAACAGGAAAAGTTACTTGATTTTTATATCAGATAGAAGGAGATGAAGGAAGTGAGAGTAGGATTTGGTTTTGATGTTCATCAATTGGTCGAAGGGCGGGAATTGTGGATCGGTGGTATTCGTCTGGAACACGAAAAAGGACTATTGGGACATTCCGATGCGGACGTACTGATACATGCCATTTGCGATGCGCTACTGGGGGCGGCCAACATGCGCGACATAGGATACCACTTCCCCGATACGGCCGGCAAATATAAGGATGTGGACAGTAAGATATTACTCGGGAAAACAGTACGACTCATTGCCGGAAAAGGTTATACGGTAGGAAACGTCGATGCCACCATCGCCGCTGAACGTCCTAAGCTGAAAGCCCACATACCCGCGATGCAGGCAACCCTTGCCCGGCTGATGGAAGTGGATGAGGACGATGTATCCATCAAAGCAACTACCACAGAAAAACTCGGATTCACCGGAAGGGAAGAAGGTATCTCCGCTTATGCAACTGTGCTGATCGAGAAGCGTTAAGACGCTTCCGGCTTCAGAACGTCGCGGTTTGCAGATCGTATAATTGTTCCCTTGATAGAGCAAAAAAGTAGCAAAACCGGACGCTTACAATCAAATATAAATTATTGCTGTCCGATAAAACATGGTAAAGACAAAAAAGGTATAGCTCGACAGCAGTTATTCAGTAGTCGAGTATTCTTTTTCGTTATCCAAGCCCCCTAATCAAAAAGAGACGGCT
>JAIRKY010000108.1 GCA_031259755.1 Mediterranea sp. (in: CFB group bacteria)
TTTTACAAAAAAAGACAACAAAAGGTGAACAAGAAATGGTATCCGATTGCGGTTACCGTGGGTAAACCCGTCACGACGGACCATATTGCCGACCGCCTGGCGGCAATATCCACCGTGTCTCGCTCGGACACGTATGCCGTGTTGAAAGACCTGGCCGGCGTGTTGGCGGACTACATGGCCGAGGGCCGTTCCATTAAACTGGAAGGGCTGGGAACGTTCCGTTACACGGCCGTTACCAATGGGAAAGGCGTGGATACGCCCGATGAGGTGTCTGTTTCGCATCGGGTTTTTTTTTAAATGCAGGGTTCTCAAGGAGTTTCCTACTCGGCAAAGAAGTCAGGGGGAAGTTCTTTGGTGGTGGGTGTGCGGTCCAGTTCTTTTCTTATGGATAGAAGTTCTTCTTTGATTTCTTTCAGACGATTGACGATTTCGAAGTTACGTACCGTAGCTTCTTTGTTATCCGCCAGCCGTTGACGCGCTCCGGCTAATGTCATCCCTTTCTCTTTGACCAAATGGTATATGAGCTTAACGGTCTCTACGTCCTCCTTCTGGTATTGACGGATACCTCGTCCCGCTTTCTTGGGAGCGATTTGTGGAAACTCCTTTTCCCAGAACCTGAGTAGCGAATCGTTCACATGGAGCATTTCGGCCACTTCACTGATGGAGTAGTATAGTTTGAGGTCTTTATTCGGATTATAAGCCATTGTATCAATTCTTATTAATCAAATACCTTGCCGTGGTTAGCGGCGATATGGATCATCTTATCGTAATCTTCGGCGCTTAAGTCCATGAAGTAGTAATTGATCGGATTAACGTGTTGTCCTTTTACGTGAACTTCATAGTGTAAGTGCGGGCCTGTGCTTTTTCCGGTGTTACCCACATTGCCGATAACCTCGCCGCGCATCACCTTCTTGCCCAATTGAGAGTGGAATTTATGCAAGTGCGCGTATACAGTCGTATAGCCAAAGCCGTGGTCTATACGGATCGTATTTCCATATCCGGTTTCCCATCCCATTTTAACTATTACACCGTCTCCGGTCGCATACACATCTGTTCCGGTGGGAGCGGAGAAGTCCATCCCCGCATGGAACTTCTGCGTCTTGTAGATGGGGTCGATACGTACTCCGTAGCCGGATGCCGTTTGGCGCAGGTTTTTGTTGGATACCGGTTGGATCGCCGGAATACATTTCAGCATTTTTTCCCGGCTCTTACACAACTCTATCACATCGTCAAATGACCGGGACTGTATATACAGTTGCTTATTAAGCAGGTCGAGCTTCTGGGTATTGCTTATCACCAGGTCGGCATTAGCCATGTTCATGAGCTGGGCATAGCGGTTGGTTCCTCCGTATCCGGCTTTGCGGATCGCTGTAGAGATCGGTTCAGCCTGGAAAATGATCCGGTACAGGTTGTCGTCACGTTGTTGAATATCCTGTAGCACACCGAGTGACTCGTCCAGCCGGCGGGAAAGTACATTATATTGTGCCAGTAGTTGACTGTTTTCCTTACGTAATTCTTTTTCGGAGGGCGAACCGAATATGATAAGCAGCAGGATGAAACATCCCGCGCCCAACCCCATTCCAATAAATAGACGGCGTAAATAATTCATCACACGCTGCCGGATGGTTGGATATATCCTGTCGTAGGTTTGTGTTTTAAGATTATAGATGTAGTAAACTTTACGCATAAGCGAAAAAATATTGGCTGAATAATAAAGCAAAAGTAATAAAAACACGCTATCTTTGCGCAACTTTTGAGATTTTTTTAACAGCTTCGCCTCAGACTATGCGATTGATCTGAACTTGGTCGATCTGTGTAATCCGTTAATCTGTGGTTAATAGTGGTATAATGAAATAAGAAAAGAAGAACTATAGAATGGATATGAATAAGAAAAGACCGGATGAAGTAAGGCTCGCTAAAGATATCCGGGAATCGTTTAAACGTTTTTTTGAGTCAAAAGGACATCAGATCGTCCCTTCGGCCCCGATGGTGATTAAAGATGATCCGACCCTGATGTTTACCAACGCGGGGATGAATCAGTTCAAAGATATAATTCTGGGCAATCAACCCGTCAAATATAAAAGAGTCGCGGATTCGCAGAAATGTTTGCGCGTGAGCGGTAAGCATAACGACCTTGAAGAGGTCGGACACGATACGTATCACCATACCATGTTCGAGATGTTGGGTAACTGGTCGTTTGGCGATTATTTCAAGAAAGAAGCGATCGGATGGGCATGGGAATACTTAGTTGAAGTATTGAAACTTGATCCCGGCCGCCTGTATGCTACCGTATTCGAAGGAAGTCCGGCGGAAGGCCTGGAACGTGATGATGAGGCCGCCGGCCTTTGGGCGCGATTCCTGCCCGCCGAGCGTATCCTGAACGGAAACCGTAAAGATAACTTTTGGGAAATGGGCGATACAGGCCCTTGCGGACCATGTTCCGAAATTCATATTGACTTACGTAGTGATGCCGAGCGCGCGGTTGTCGACGGTTTGGCGTTAGTTAACCGGAGCCATCCGCAGGTCATCGAAATATGGAATCTTGTGTTCATGCAATACAACCGTAAGGCCGACGGATCACTGGAAGACCTGCCGGCTAAGGTGATCGATACAGGTATGGGATTCGAACGCCTTTGTATGGCGATACAGGGTAAGACCTCAAACTATGACACCGACGTATTCCAGCCGGTCATTAAAGAGATTGCCAAGATGAGCGGTACGGAATATGGCAAAGACACGCGGAAAGATATCGCTATGCGTGTAATAGCTGACCATATCCGTACGATCGCGTTCTCTATTACGGATGGCCAGTTGCCGTCGAATGCCAAAGCCGGTTATGTCATCCGTCGTATTTTGCGCCGCGCCGTACGTTACGGATATACATTCCTGGGACAGAAGCAAGCGTTTATCTACAAATTACTTCCGGTTCTGATCGAGAGTATGGGAGACGCGTATCCCGAATTGATCGCGCAAAAGGTATTGATAGGGAAAGTGATGAAGGAAGAAGAAGATGCTTTTCTGCATACGCTCGAAACAGGAATCCGCTTGCTCGATAAGGCCATGGCGGATACAAAAGCTGCCGGCGAGAATGAAATTACCGGTAAAGACGCCTTTACATTATATGATACGTTCGGCTTCCCGCTCGACCTTACCGAACTTATTTTGCGTGAAAAGGGTATGACCGTCGACATCACGGAGTTTGACACTGAAATGCGGAAGCAGAAAGAACGCGCCCGTCACGCGGCTGCGGTGGAAACCGGCGACTGGGTGGTATTGAAAGAAGGAAACCCGGAGTTTGTGGGTTATGACGATACGCACGCCGAAGTGTTTATTCTCCGTTATCGTCAAGTGAAGCAAAAAAACAAAACGCTATACCAGATCGTATTGAACCAGACGCCTTTTTACGCAGAAAGCGGGGGGCAGGTCGGCGATGTGGGCTGGCTGATCACGGAAGAAGAGCAGATCCATGTTCTTGATACCAGGAAAGAGAATAATCTGCAGATGCTTATCACGGATCAACTGCCTAAACATCCGGAATTTGAGATGGTGGCTATGGTCGACGCGGAAAAACGCGCGGCTTCGGCGGCCAATCACTCGGCTACTCACTTGTTGGACGCGGCTTTACGTGAAGTGCTTGGTACGCATGTGGAGCAAAAAGGCTCGCTGGTGTCACCGGAAGGATTACGTTTTGACTTTTCGCATTACCAAAAGATGACCGATGAAGAGATCCGTCAGGTGGAACATTGGGTGAATGCGAAAATTCGCGAGAATATCGAGCAGGTCGAGTATAGGAACATTCCGGCCGAGAAAGCAAAAAAGCTTGGCGCTATCGCCTTGTTCGGCGAAAAGTATGGCGATGAAGTTCGTGTGATCAAGTTTGGCCCGTCGATCGAGTTCTGTGGAGGTATCCATGTGAAAGCAACCGGAAACATCGGAATGATGAAGATCGTTTCCGAGAGTTCTATTGCGGCGGGAATTCGCCGTATTGAAGCGATTACCGGAGCGAAAGTAGAAGAAATGCTAGATACGGTTCAAGATACGATCGCCGATCTGCGCTCATTGTTGAATCACGCGCCTAATTTGGAGATCGCTGTACGTATAGCTCTGGAAGAAAATGAGGACTTGAAAGAGCAGGTAGAAGGTTTTATGAAAAAAAAGCAAGCGGCGCTTAAAGAAGAACTGCTGAAGCATGTGCAGGAAATAAACGGAGTTAAGCTCATCAAGTATTATGGTTCGATGCCCGCGGAAGCCGTGAAAAACATTGCTTTTCAGTTGCGTGGCGAAATCACCGAAAGCCTTTTCTTTGTCGCGGGAACCGTAAATGCTTCTAAACCATCATTGACGGTGATGCTAAGCGATGATCTTGTTGCCGGCGGATTAAACGCGGGACAATTGGTTCGTGAGGCGGCCAAACTGATACAGGGCGGCGGCGGCGGCCAACCTCACTTCGCGACGGCAGGCGGTAAGAATGTCGATAACCTGGGTGAGGCGATCGATCATATCATAGGATCAGTGAAATTGTAGAGTAGTAAAAGGTAGACACGTAAAGTCATGGCAACTTATGATAATTTGAGAGTTTACAAAGCGGTTTATGACTTAATGATGGAAGTCTTCCGTTTTGGAAATGTGCAGCGTGACATAAAATTCACATTGGTGGAAGACCTTAAAAAGGAAATAATAAAGATCATCGTTTTGATTTACAGGGCCAATGCCACAACCGAGAAAAGTGAGATCATCGGTGAAGCGCGTGAAAATATGGTCGTTGTGAAACTGTATATCAGAATGTTGTGCGACTTGAAGCAAATATCGCCTAAACGGTTTGGCGCCTTATCGGAACAGACCGAATCCATCTCAAAACAATTGTCCGCGTGGCAGAAATACAACAGCAACAGTTCATCCGCTTCGCAAAATGACTGAGGTTAGTTTATTGGGAGAGGTATTCCAAGCCTATTTCGATGCCCGAAGAAATAAACGTAATACGAATAGCCAACTGGCATTCGAGATGGATTGCGAACATAATCTGGTAGAGTTGTACGAGGAAATTAAAGAGCGGAGGTACACGCCTTCACCCGCGATCTGTTTCATAGTAGACTATCCGGTAAAGCGGGAGGTTTTCGCTTCACAGTTCCGTGACCGGGTGATTCACCATTTGCTTTTTAATTATCTGTCGCCGATCTTCGAACTGAAAATGATCTATGACTCCTATTCGTGCCGGAAAGGCAAAGGCACTTCGTTGGGCATAAAACGTTTTGAACATCATATACGTAGCTGTACGGACAACTACCGGCGGCAAGCCTGGGTGCTGAAACTTGACGTGAAGGACTTCTTTATGAGCATAAACCGGCATAAACTCTATGTGCTGGTGAAGAAGACGCTGGAACGGCATTGGAAATTATATCCGGACTGTGATCTTCAGCGAAATAGCGGAATGGACAGGGATACGCTGATGTTTCTATTGGACCGGATCATTTATTGGGATCCGGCCGATGGTTGTGATATTCGGGGAAAACGATCCGAATGGTACGGTTTGCCGCCATCAAAGAGCTTATTAACCTCTCCTCCGGGCGTGGGATTACCCATCGGCGACCTGACATCCCAGTTGTTCAGCAATTTCTATCTGCACGAACTGGATGTGTTTGTGAAACAGACATTGCGATGTAAACATTACGGCCGTTACGCGGACGACTTCTTTATCGTGCATCAGAGCAAAGCTTTCCTGAAAGAGCAGATACCCCTTATACGTGACTTTCTGGGGCAGGAGTTAGAACTGATCCTTCATCCGAAAAAGATCTATTTGCAGGAATGTCGGAAAGGCGCCCCTTTTCTGGGGAGTGTGATCAAACCCTACCGCCGCTATGCCGGAACCCGTTCGGTGAAAAACTTTAACAGGGCGGTAACCCGTATATCCGCGGAGTTGGATAGATATAAAAAAGCGAATGTACTTCCGGATATGTGTTGGCTTGAGCGGCAACGTTCCGTGCTGAATTCATATTTGGGTTACTTTGCCAATTACAAAAGCCGTAAGTTGGTAACCAAACGAATCATGAAATCGTCTATATTGGAGTATTTCTGTATTCCAGCCAATTGCAGCCGGGCGATCATCAGGAAATACCGGTTTGAGGAACGGCATACACCCCAAAATGATAATATGTGAACTATTCTATCTGTTCCTGTGGGTAGTTCACCAGATAAAGATGTTCCGTAGTGCGCGTGAAAGCGGTATATAACCACCGTAAATAATCAGGTGTGAGATATTCGTCTTTCATATAGCCCTGGTCAATGAATACACTCTTCCACTGTCCACCCTGCGCCTTGTGGCAGGTGATGGCATAAGCATATTTCACTTGCAGCGCGTTGTAGTAAGGATCCGCCTTCATTTTCTTCACGCGGTCGCGTTTATCGGATATATCGGCATAATCCTCAAGTACCCCGTAGAACAGGCGGTCGTTCGCTTCCTTAGGCAAGGCAGGGGATTCGCTGTGTAACGTATCCAGAATGAGATTGGCTTCCAGTTCAAAGTCATCATAGTCGGGTAAAGTAAGCCGGACTTCGGCAAAACGAAATCCGTATAGCTCTTTTGTCCGTCTGACACTGCGGACAACAGCGATATCGCCATTGGCGATGAAGTCGATCTCCTTGATCTTCTCCGTCCAAAAGTAATTGTTCTTGGCGATCATGAGTATGTCTCCCGAACTAAGTTCCTCTTCCCGGTACAGTATGTTATTCCGGATACCTGTATTATACAGGTTGGCCCGTTTGTTGGAGCGGCAAATAACGATCGATTCTTCCATGCCGTTTCGGCTGTAACACGCGTCAATGGTGTCGATGAGTTCCGCGCCGGGCACGGTTTTGACGTCCTTGAACCCTGTTAATCTTATTTTAGGCAGTGAGGCGAAAGGATCATCTTGTGTGATCAGCCGCCTTAACCGCGTCGCGTTCCACAAGATACCGGAATCTTCTTCTTGGCGTACGACTTGCGTCAGGAGCGATTCTTCCACATTCAATCCGTAGCTTCTGATCGCTTCGGCCGAAAGGGCCGGCCCTTTCGTCTCTCCTACCGGAGGAAGCTGGGCGGTATCGCCCATGAGCAATAACCGGCATCCGGCGCCGGAGTACACAAACCGGATCAGGTCGTCCAATAACCGCCCGGTGCCGAACATACTTCCCGAAAGCCCATCGTTGGAGATCATGGATGCTTCATCTACAATAAACAGCGTATGGCTATTGAGATTGTCGTTTATAGAAAAGTTATCCGTATCGTTCGAGAAAGAACGTTGCCTGTATATCTTTTTATGTATCGTGAATGCCGGATGCCCGGCATAAGCGGAAAACACTTTCGCGGCCCGTCCGGTAGGAGCAAGCAGGATCACTTTCTGTTGCAGTTTATCCAGCGTTCTAACCAGTGCGCCGATGAGCGAAGTCTTTCCCGTACCGGCATATCCGCGGAGGATAAAAGCCGTATCATCCGAACGGTTCAACAGGAAGCCGGAAAGGGAATTTATCACGCTTTCCTGCTCAAAAGTAGGACAATAAGGGAAGTTTTCCTTGATTTGACACGCCAAATAGTTATTTATCATTGTTATAGAAGAAAAAAAGTTCCTTTTACACTCGCTAATTAGATTTATTTATTTTATTTTTGCCGCTACGAATTTAAACATAAAAAAACCATATCATCATGAAAACAGTAATTAATGTTGTTTTAGCTCTTTGCGCTTGCGCTTTGATGTACCTCTTATATATAAGTATTACGGGGCCTATTAACTTTGAGAATGAAAAGAAAGCCAGAGACAAAGTTGTGATCGCCCGATTGATAGATATCCGCAAAGCTCAACAAGAATATCGTATGCTGCATAAGCAACAATATACCGCGAGTTTCGATACGTTGATCGACTTCGTGAAGAACGCTAAGATACCTTTCGTCGCGAAAGAAGGCGTTTTGACCGACAAGCAATTGGAAGACGGTTTAACCGAAAGAAAGGCGATGGCTATCATTGAAAGAGCCAAGAAAACCGGTAAATGGGATGAAGTAAGAAAGAATGGCCTTGAAAACTTCAAACGCGATACCTTATGGGTTGCCGTTTTGGATACGATTTTCCCCAAAGGCTTTAGCGCGGACTCTTTGAGATATGTACCGTTTGGTAACAGCACGCAATTCGAAATGGCAACCAAGAGCGATACAACAAAATCAGGCGCTCCTATCTATCTGTTGGAAGCGAAAACTCCCTATACGGTCTACTTGGATGGGTTGGACAAACAAGCGATCATTAACCTGATCGACGTTCAGCAAAAGCTGGGTAAATATCCAGGTTTGATGATGGGATCTATCGAAATACCCAACAATAACGCCGGTAACTGGGAATAGCACGCATGCCCGGGGAAGCGAACATATTATCCATCCGTTTGGATACGGATGGATTTTATTTTTCCATTTATGACCCGATCCGTTACAGTGTTGTTCTAACTCGACAAAGGGAGATAGAAACAGGATTGTCTATGACTGCCAATATGCGGAAGGCATTGGCGGAACTGGATTTTCTAAGTTATACGTATAAGCGGACCGACGTGCTGTTGGTAAGCAAGCGATTCACCCTTATACCGTTGGAATTATTCGCGGAAGACAGGGCGGCGGATTATTTCTATTATAACTTCTCTCCCGAAAAGAATGAAACCGTGTTGTACGACATCTTACCCAAAAATGGAGCGGTGATCCTTTACGCGCTGGATAAGAGCCTTTATGATCTTGCGCGGGAACAATATCCTCAAATCCGGTTTCAATCGTCCATCTCTTCTTTGGCCGAACATCTTGCCGTAAAAAGCCGGTTGGGCATGGATAAGAAAATGTATGTGTACGCGCGTCAGAGATTTATTGAAGTGTATGCCTACGAACGCGGGCATCTGATGTTGTTAAATGCCTACGATTGTAAAGACAGTTCCGATCGTATGTATTATCCGCTTTATGCCTGGAAGCGGCTTGCCATGGATCAGCAAACCGATGAGCTGTGCGTTATGGGCAGTGGCGAAGATAAGGATCAGCTTGTTGAGGAGATGCGGCGCTTCATTCGGTACGTGACGATACTTAACCCAGTTCCCGAATTTAATTACCCGTAACGCGATGCGTATCATCAGCGGTATATACAAAAGAAGGCGATTCGATGTGCCACGTACGTTCAAGGCGCGTCCGACTACGGATTTCGCTAAGGAGAATCTTTTCAATGTCCTGTGTAATAATTATCTGGACTTTGACGAAGCTCTTGTCGCTTTGGACTTGTTTGCCGGAACCGGAAGTATCAGCCTGGAGCTTGTCTCCCGTGGATGCGGTAAGGTGGTCAGTGTAGAAAAAGAACGGGCGCACTATGCTTTTATTGTCGAGGTATTGAAGAAACTCGGAACCGATGTTTGCTTCCCTGTCTGCGGTGATGTTTTCAAATATATCCGGAAAGGGAGTAGCGAACAATTTGATTTCATCTTCGCCGATCCTCCTTATGAGTTGCCGGAACTGGGAGCCATTCCGGATTTAATTCTCGCGCGGAACATGCTTAAAAAAGACGGCGTCTTTGTTCTCGAACATGGCAAAGCCCATAACTTCGATTCCCATCCCCGCTTTCTGGAGAAACGGGTATATGGGAGCGTAAACTTCTCTTTTTTCTCTGAAGAAGGGAGCGCTTCTTTCCTCCTACAAGAACGGTGCCAGTAACCGTACGACAGATTCTATGGCCTTTTGGTACAGGGGGCGGGTTTGCCATTTCTTTAGGGTTATTTGTACACTCTCCCGTTGATCTTGTAAGAAGATCTCTTTAAGGTTAAGCGCGGTTTCCATATTATAGATGAATACGTTCACTTCAAAATTATGCTCGAAGCTCCGGAAGTCGATATTGGTAGAGCCGACGGTCGATAGCATGTCATCCGAGACCATGATCTTTGAGTGCAGGAATCCTTTCTTGTAGAAGTAAACTTTCACTCCGGCGCGTAGTATATCTTTCAGGTAGGAACGCGATCCCCATTGTATGACGCGGTTGTCAGATCGTTCCGGTATCATCAGCCGCACGTCTATTCCGGCTAATGCCGCCGATTGTAAAGCTGCCAGTATCGTTTCGGAAGGAAGGAAATAGGGTGTCTGTATATATACGTATTTCCTGGCGGTGGTGATGGCGATGGTCAGCCCTTGCATGATCTCTTTCCACAGTCCGACCGGATCACTGGTTACCGTTTGGGTCACAATGGAACCGGAAGTGTCCATGCGCGGGAAATAACGCGACGAAGTAATAAGAGTCTGATCAACAAAATACCAGTCCAGCAGGAAAGCGGTTTGCAACCCGTGTACGGCGCTCCCCCTTATCCGGATATGGGTGTCGCGCCATGCGCCCCAGTACGGACCTTTTACATACCGTTCCGCCAGATTCATGCCGCCGACAAAGCCTGTCTCTCCGTCAATGATAACCAACTTGCGATGGTTGCGGTAGTTCACCTTGCTGGTGAATAGCGGGAAACGCACTTTAAGAAAGCTGCGTACCTCGATTCCCGCGTCGCGCATGTCTTCGTAGAATGTATGCGGAACTTTCCAGCAGCCCACGTCATCGTATATCACCCTGACCTCGACGCCTTCTTTGGCTTTTTCGATCAGCGTGTCCTTGATCATCCTTCCTATAGCGTCGTTCAGGAAAATGTAGTATTGCAGATGGATGTGGTGCCTGGCTTTTCGCAGCTCCCTAAGGAGCGCCCGGATTTTGGTATAACCGTTGGTATAGATATCGATATCTGTCGCCTGAAAAGGTAAAGATTGATTCGTTTCCCGAAAGAATTGCATCAGTGGGCGGTACGTATCGGGGGTTTCTTCCGGCTTCTGTGCGTGATATGCCGCCATCGGCTTTTTAAGCAGGCGGTTGTAACTCTTACGGCTGATGAGTTTTTCCCGCCGGGTGCTTCGCCCGAAGAAATAGTAGAAGATGAGGCCTATCAGTGGGAGGAACATAAGCACCAGTACCCACGCGATCGTCTTTACCGGATTACGATTATCAAGTATAACGATGATAATTGTTCCGATAATTGTTCCGAGATATACGATATTGAATATCGTTTCGGCAACCTGAGTGGCTTGTACGCTCCAATCCAGCATATACGATATGGTTTTCAATCTGGTACGGAGCAAACATACGTAAAATTCTTGGTTTACAAACAATATGCATTTACAATTTACCATTTCCACGCGGTCGAAGGTTTGAACACAGAGGCACAGAGAAAATGCTAATCAAAAAAAATCTACGTTAATCCGCGTACCCATCATGCGTCTGATATATGAGTATCCGCATTGATATTTTCACCCAAAAGCCCAACGCGAAAATCGAAGAGGTCAACGCAAAATTTGCGATGCGTTCCGGACAAGAAAAAAGAATTCTGTTCATGTTGTTGATCGCTGCTTCCGTATGAAGCAGTTGGCAAATAGCTAAAGAGGCGTGTAGTCCAAAAGGCGAGTACTGAGCCCGTCCTTGTTGTGAAACAGTGAGGGGTTTTTAATTGTTTCCTTAACGTGAGTTTTTACATCGAATTCACGTTTCCTTCGTTAATTATAAGAATCTATCCATTATTATGGTGTGAAATAACAATTTAATTCTTATTTTTGCCTTGAAAATCCGATCTTGGAGTAAATGGCTTAAAATGAGGCTGCTAAATTGCTGATTGATGCAGTTTTCGTTCTTTAATCGAAAGAAGAAGGTTTCTATGATCTTTGCAAAAGAGAGTCGGCAAAGATGTTGAAAAGAAATATGCAATAAGATGAACAAATTATCATGTGGCCCGCGGATATACAGGTGGGTATTTTCAATTGCGTTTTTATTCGTTGTTAGCAGTAAGGCGAGCGCTCAGTTCTATGCGTTTAAAGTAGATGCTTTGGGGCTACTTACAACTACGCTCAATGTGGAGGCATCCATAGTGATACATAATCAATGGAGTCTGCATTTACCGGTGAAGATCAATCCGTGGAAATTAAATGGTAAACTTTACCAGTATGCGACAGTTATGCCGGGTGTGCGTTATTGGTTCATTGATAGCTACTCGCGCGGATGGTTCATTGGGGCGAATGCCGTTGTGGCAGTTTATAACTTTACCGGATTGGTGGGTAATAACATCAACTATTTCAGTAGTGATCATCGTTATAAAGGTTGGGGTTATGGCGGTGGAGTTTCCGGAGGATATTCTTTCCCTTTAGCCAAACGGTGGAACATTGAAGTCGAAGCCGGTATTGCCAACGTATATCTTGATCATGACATCTATCATGGAGCAAGTGAAAGCAGGAAGATCGCTTATCAGAAAGGGGGATTCCTTGTACCGGGCAAGATTGGAGTCAACATAGTGTATTTATTTTAACCAGAAAGAAGATGAAGCTATCGATAAAACAACTTCTGAAATTAGTTGCAATAACAGGTATCCTGCCGGTTATTGTTTACTCTTGCCAAACGCAACGTCCGGTTATCATGACAGAACACTTGTTTATGCAATATAAAAGGGTGAATATCACCTATCCGAATGACAGGATAAACGAAATGGGAGGAGCGATACTGAACGAACAGGTGACGTATAGCTCCCAAATGGAAGAAACCCTGGAATCTCACAAGATAGAAGATACGACACGGTTGGATACAAACAGAGTGTATAATCTTTCCGGCGTCACCGTTGCTTCCAAGATCCGTTTTACGTCTGTACGTGAAGGACACGTAAATATCGATTTTATTATCCATGTACCTAAAGAACTGATCTCACATGATTACCGGATACAACTGATGCCCGAATTGATGTATAGAGATACGACTGTCATGCTTGAGCATGTAGTGGTGCTGGGTAAAAACTTTATAGAGAAACAAAAACAGGATTATCAGGATTATGACGCATATCTGGCAACCATTGTTCCGGAAGAAGACTATGACAAAGCATTCCTGGATAAGCAAGGAATTGCGGGGGACATGCGCCGCCGGCAGGATCTATACTGGGGCCTTTATACAAAAGAACGCAACAGGGTGATTGATTATTGGAAATGGTACGATAAAACACAGACCCGTTATAACTTCTTCAACTCGCGCCGCGATATGAAGTACAGGAATCTATACCATAACTATCAACGGGAAGGCGATTATGCAGCCATTGTAAAAATGACGCAGAAACTGGATACGGTGGGTACTTCCAAAGTTTATTATGAGAAATTCAAAAAGCGTGTCAAAAGAGATCCTTACTTCAAGATAAACCGTGAGATCGTAGCAAAATCAGTACCTAAGAAATACAGAGACTTGTTCTTTTCGAACACACGTCAGACGGAAGTGCAAAATTACGCTGTAACAGAGCTGGACTCGATCAATATAGCCAAACATCGTTATTTCTTTGATGATATCGTGATGAACGAGATGAAAGATAGCTTGCGCGACCAAGTATTTCAGAAAGAAGTACCTTATAGTTACCCGGAAAATGTGAAATATAGTATTACCCTGAACGAACCACAGGATTTTACCTATCTGTATATACAGGAATATCCGGTAGAGCCGGATATGAAGGCCTTACGGGTTCATCTGAAAGGGCGCATCGATGCGATAGACAATTCAGGCTATACGTTGCCCCAGACAGATACGCTAAGCTATCTGATCTCTTCGTTGGAAGAATTGGCGGATAGTACACTGCTTCAACAAAATGCTGTGGATGCCACATATCGTGAGGGATTTGAATCGCTGGTTAATCGCGACTATTTGGGCGCAATAAAGACACTGGGCGACTACAATGATTACAATATGGCCCTTAGTCTGGCCTGTCAGGGGTATAACCAACAAGCGTATACTTTATTGAAACGTCAGCCACAGACTGCGTTAACACTTTATCTGAATGCGATTGTAGGTTCGCGCCTGAATCTTAAAATGGAGGCAGTGACAAATCTGGAAAAAGCTTGCGAACTGGATACATCCTTGATATACCGTTGCATGCTTGATGAGGAAATAAAAAAACTGATCGCCGACTTTGACCTGCAGGAGCGTTTGAACGAGATCGAATTTAAGAACATGAACTAATCTACCCAAAGGAGATCACTCATTATACCATCGGATATAAAGCCCCCTTTCGGCGTAAGCCGGAGGTGGTCTTTTTCTATTATCAGCTCTCCATTATCCAGATACTTCCGGGCGTTCCGTAAAGCGTGGTTCAGATACGCTTGTCCAAATTCTTTTTCCAACCGCGTCAGCGAAAATCCCCATCTCGTTCGCAGGGCTGTAATGATCAGGTCGTTATAACGGGTAGTTTTGTCAAGCCATTCCCTCTCGCTGTTGCGTTCTCCTTTCTCTATACTTTTTATATACAAATTGAGGGACGAGACATTCCATTCCCTTGATTCACCGCTAAAGGAATGGGCGGACGGACCGCATCCCAGATAACATATACCTCTCCAGTAAGAAGAGTTGTGCCGGGAGTAATTGCCGGGTAAGCAAAAGTTGGAGATCTCGTATTGTTCATATCCGGCGTTTGATAATCGCCGGGTCAACTCGGAGAAAAAAAGCAGGCTATGATCTTCGCTCACTTCCTTTACTTGTTTTTCTTGCAACATACTATATAAAGGAGTACCTTCTTCATAAGTCAAGTGGTAAGCCGATATGTGTTCTACATGAAGCGCTATGGCCTGGGAAAGGTCGTTGTTCCAACTTTCCTGAGTTTCACCGGGTAACCCATAAATAAGGTCTATGCTGATGTTATTGAAGCCGGCCAGACGAGCATCTTTTACGGCCCGGATAGCTTGTGATGAAGAATGACGGCGTTTTAGCAACTTGAGTATTTCGTCATTGAATGTTTGTATGCCTATGCTGATCCGGTTAAAAGGAAGTTGGGAAAGGGCTTGCAAATACTCCGGGGTCAGATCGTCCGGATTGGCTTCAAGGGTAATTTCTTTGCCATGCTTCATGCCGTATATCCGGTTGATCGTATCGAATATCTGTCCGAAATCGTCCGGTTCAAGTTGCGAAGGGGTACCTCCACCGAAATAGATTGTCTCAACAGATTCTCCATTCAGATAATCTTTCCGCATTTCAAGTTCTTTGCATAAGGCTCGGATATACCGGTCTTTTAGCTCTGATTGAGTTGTGGAATAAAAGTCGCAATAGACGCATCTCGTTTTGCAAAACGGAATATGTATGTAAATACCGGCCATGGCAAATTAAGAAGTTACAAGAGACAAAGATAAATAATTTACCGTTTACTATTTCCATGCGGAGAAAGAGAAAGAGAAGAAGGTTTGAACACAGAGACACGGAGTTTTAATCTGGTTAAGAAGACGGAGGGCACGGAGGCTTCGCTTTAGTTCTTCTCTTTTCTCTTCCTCCGTATGGAAATGGTAAATGGTAAGAAGTAAAGCGAAGCCTCTGCGCCCTCTGTCTTCTTAATCAAATTAAAACCCTGTGTCTCTGTGTTCAAACCTTCTTCTCTTTCTCTTTCTCCGCATGGAATATAGTAAACGGTAAATTATTTATCTTTGTCTCTTGTAACTTCTTAATTTGCCATGGCCGGTATTTACATACATATTCCGTTTTGCAAAACG
>JAIRKY010000109.1 GCA_031259755.1 Mediterranea sp. (in: CFB group bacteria)
CGTTTTGATTTTTGCGTTGATGTTTTCACCCAAATGCCCAACGCAAAAATCAAAATGCCCAACGCAAAAATCGAAGAGCCCAACGCAGAATTTGAAAAGTTCTCTTATTCTTTTGAGAATCCTGTTTTATTGTCGTATCTTCGCAAAAAAAATAACAGGGAACTTTTCCGTCCCAGCTGACAGTAAGGGTTTCGAGACGGAAAAGGATCAAGTCTATAAAATCAAAATATTGATTACCGTTATGGGATTTTTAAATTTCTTTTCTAAAGAAAAAAAAGAGACACTCGACAAAGGATTGTCAAAAACCAAGGAGAGCGTATTCAGTAAAATAACTCGCTCCATAGCCGGCAAATCGAAAGTGGATGATGAGGTGCTGGATAATCTTGAAGAGATCCTTATCACTTCGGATGTAGGCGTAGAAACGACGTTGAATATTATCAAACGCATTGAACAACGCGCTTCTTCGGATAGATATATCAATACGGAAGAACTCAATACAATACTGCGAGAGGAGATTGCCGCACTGTTAACGGAAAACAATTCCGGAGATGCGGCCGATTTTGAAAACCTACCCGACAAGAAACCCTACGTGATCATGGTAGTGGGAGTAAATGGGGTAGGTAAGACAACCACGATCGGGAAATTGGCCTATCAATTCAAGAAAGCCGGTAAATCTGTCTATTTAGGAGCGGCGGATACATTCCGCGCGGCTGCGGTAGAACAACTGGCTATTTGGGGAGAAAGAGTCGGAGCGCCCGTTATCAAACAAAAAATGGGCGCAGACCCTGCATCGGTAGCTTACGATACGTTGAACTCCGCCGTAGCGAATCACGCGGATGTGGTTATTATTGATACGGCCGGACGATTGCATAATAAAGTCGGTTTAATGAACGAGTTGACCAAAATAAAGAATGTGATGAAAAAAGTCGTCCCGGATGCTCCTGATGAAGTCTTGTTGGTTCTTGATGGATCTACCGGGCAAAATGCGTTCGAACAGGCCAAACAATTCATTTTAGCCACCGAAGTAACAGCAATGGCCATTACTAAATTGGATGGAACTGCAAAAGGCGGAGTTGTAATCGGAATTTCCGACCAGTTCAAGATACCCGTAAAATACATCGGCCTTGGAGAAGGAATAGAAGACTTGCAAGTTTTTCGTAAGAAAGAATTTGTGGAATCTTTATTCGGAGAAAGTGAATGAAGAGCATAGATATCATTACTTTAGGGTGCTCAAAAAATCTTGTCGACTCGGAACAATTGATCAGGCAATTGGAAGAGGAAGGGTATGAAGTTACTCACGATCCCGAAAATCCCAAAGGAAATATCGCGGTTATAAATACTTGCGGGTTCATTGGCGATGCCAAAGAAGAATCTATTCATGTCATTCTGGAATTTGCCAAACAAAAAGAGACCGGCAATCTGGAAAAGTTATACGTTATGGGATGCCTTTCGGAGCGCTATCTTCAGGAATTAGCGATTGAAATACCCCAGGTAGATAAATATTATGGTAAATTCAACTGGAAAGGGCTATTGGAGGATTTGGGCAAATCGTACCATAATGAAATAGAAATAGAACGTAGCCTTACTACTCCAAAACATTATGCTTATCTGAAAATATCGGAAGGATGCGACAGAAAGTGTTCATACTGTGCCATTCCGATCATTACAGGCAAGCATGTATCCCGTCCGATAGAAGAAATTGTCGATGAAGTCAGGTATTTGGTCTCACAAGGGGTTAAAGAATTCCAGGTTATAGCCCAGGAACTGACATATTACGGCCTTGATCTGTATAAAAAGCGAATGTTGCCCGAATTGATCGAACGTATATCGGATATCTCCGGGGTGGAATGGATACGATTGCATTATGCATATCCGGCTCATTTTCCTAAAGACCTGTTTCGCGTCATGAGAGAAAGAGATAATGTTTGCAAATACATGGATATAGCCTTACAACATATCAGCGACAACATGCTCTCCAGGATGAAACGCCATGTTACGAAGGCGGAAACTTACGATCTTATCGATCAATTCAGAAAAGAAGTACCCGGTATACACCTTAGAACTACGTTAATGATAGGGCACCCTGGGGAAACCGAAGCCGATTTTGAAGAACTGAAAGCGTTTGTACGGAAAGTCCGGTTCGATAGAATGGGAGCTTTTGCCTACTCGGAAGAAGAGGGGACTTATGCCGCCGAACACTATAAAGATGAAATTGATCAGGAGACTAAAAACGATCGACTCGATGAAATAATGCGTATTCAACAGTCTATATCGGCAGAATTGAACGCGTCGAAAGTCGGCCAACAGTTCAAAGTGATCATTGATAGAATAGAAGGAGAATACTATGTTGGGCGTACGGAGTTTGACTCTCCTGAAGTAGATCCTGAGGTTTTAATTAAACAAACAGATAAAGCATTGTCTACAGGAGACTTTTATTGGATACAAGTTACAGATTCCGGCGAATTTGATCTTTTTGGAGAGATTATTGAAGGTAGATAGAGCTAAATTTGCATTTCCCATCAAAATTTATTAATATAGCAGCGTATTAATAAAATGTACGTATCGTGAATAATAAAGAATTTACCGCAGCACTTTCTCAGAAATTGGGGATTCCCATTACGGAAACCACCCCAATAATCGAATCTTTATTGTCCGGACTAATCGAAGAGTTGCAAAACGGTAAGTCGGTAACAATTCAAGGATTCGGCTCCTTTGAGGTTAAAAAGAAAGCCGAACGCATTTCTGTTAACCCAACTACTCAAGAACGAATGCTTGTACCCCCTAAACTTGTATTGTCCTACAAGCCCAGTAACATATTAAAAGAGAAATTCAAATAGACAATGAGCTATGAGTGAAAGATTAAATACCCAGGATCTGATTGATTTATTGGTAAATCATCGTGGGCTTGAAAAAAAAGAAGCCGAAAAATTCGTCAAAGAATTTTTCTCGCTGATAGAAGAGGGGCTTGAGAAAGATAGATCGGTTAAAATTAAAGGACTGGGTACATTCAAGCTTGTTGATGTTGAGAGCCGGGAAAGCGTAAATGTGAATACAGGAGAAAGAATTGAGATACAAGGACATACTAAAATCTCATTTACTCCGGATATCGCATTACGGGACATCATCAATAAACCGTTTGCCTATTTCGAAACAATCGTACTCAACGATGACATAGATTTTAATGATACGGCGGAAGATATACCGGAACCGGAGGATGAAGAAGAGAAGGAGGAAAGTAGGGAAGGAGAAAAAGAAGAGATATTTGAAGAAATTACCGTTTCTGCTCCTTCTCCCCCCCAGAAACAAGATTCTTCCAACAACCAGATTCTAACTATGGTTGTTATTTTGATAATTTTAATATGTGGTATATTTCTGTTTTTTATCTATTATTCCGATCTTTTCCCTGAAAAGGAAAAACAGCCGCCTACGATAGCTTCGCCTGTGAAAAATGAAATTGTAACAGACTCTATACTGGCAGACTCGACCGAAAAGCCTGTTGCTATTGTAGAAAAGCCTGCTACTAAGACTGTAATAAACAATATTGGAAGAAAAAGTATTGTACCGTTTTCGCAAATACCAGTATATTCGGATTCTACAAGTTACGTAATAATCGGTACAAAAGCGCGTCATACCGTAAAAGATGGGCAGACGTTAATACGGATTTCCTATCGTTATTATAGAACCAAAAATTTATGGCCTTATTTGCTTATGCACAACCGTTCGGTCATTAAAGATCCGAATTTACTTCCGTTAGGTATGACTTTAGATATTCCTGAGCTAAAGAAGAAGTGATCCGATTGGGTGAAACGCATGATTATAATCCATTGTAG
>JAIRKY010000118.1 GCA_031259755.1 Mediterranea sp. (in: CFB group bacteria)
TTTTTCTATTATTAAAGGTAGGATCTACGGCGATATTACGATGAAAGATTCCCTTTATTGGGGGAATGGCTGGGCCTGGGACGATAACCCTTCTTCTTTCCAGCCATACCTTTCCCCTCTGATCTACCATAAAGGTATGGTGACGGTCACCGCTACTCCCGGAACTGCGAAGGGTGATCCGGCTACCTTGGCGTGCGAGCCTGCTTCAACTTTCTATACCGTAAGCAATGAAACAAGAACAAAGACTCCCACGGCAGGAAAGTTCTCCGTATCGCGTAACTGGCTCGAGAACAAAAACGACATTGTAGTAAAGGGTAATGTGGAAAGCAAACGTGTTGGAGAAGTAAACATCGCGCCTTCGCAGGACTTTTTCATGCATACGTTTATCGAACGATTGCAGAAGAAAGGCATTATCGCTGAGCAACCTTACGGTTACGCTGAGTTTGTGCACGACACAACAGCAATTCATATAGCCCGTATGGAGTGTTCCGTACAACAGGTTATCGATCAGATCATGAAGGAAAGTGATAATCTGAACGCTGAGGCTTTGCTTTGTAAATTGGCGGTGCAGTCCACCGGACGCCGGAAAGTTTCTTCGGATGATGGTTTGGCTGCCATAAAGGAGCAGATCAGACAGGTAGGGCGTGATCCTGCCGACTTTCGTATAGCCGATGGTTGCGGACTATCCAATTACAACTACATATCGCCCGGTCTGCTTGTCGACTTCTTGGAATACGCTTATTCGCGTACATACGTATTCCAAAGCCTGTATAAATCGCTTCCTGTGAGTGGAGTGGACGGTACATTACAATTCCGTATGCAAAAAGGTAGCATTGCTTATCGGAAAGTGAACGCCAAGACCGGCTCGTTTACCGGCATCAGTACACTCGCCGGCTATTTAAAGACCAACAAAGGGCACGACATCGCTTTTGCCATCATGAACCAGAACGCCATGTCTTTGACCAAAGCTAATGAGTTTCAAAATAAGGTATGCGAAATGCTTTGTGCGGAATAAATAGAAGAGAAAGTTCTTGCAGAACTTGACAAATTTGAGATTGAGAACTTACCATCAATATCAGTTATAGTACCAATTGTAGTACCTTTTACTAATATTGTCGCTCCAACAATAGGTTCATTATCCTCTTCGGAAATGACAATACCTGTTACAGTTGTGGTTTGAGCAGTTATCAAACCTACGCCTGTAATAAGGCAGATTAATAACAATTTTAATTTTCTCTTCATAAATATTGGATTAATTTTGTTTAAAGAATAATAATAATCTTCTATTTAACTTCAGACAAAGATACATATATTTTAAGAAAAACAAAATAACATAGTATAAAATTTGGGTTAAACGCTGTAGTATTATGAAAATTATCTTAAAAGAATAAAAAACACTCCCTGTAAGAAGATATCTATCTCTACACAGCAAAAAACCTTTTCTTACTTTCACTTTCTTCAAACGTCCTGTTCATCGGGTATAGAGGGTGAATGCAAGGCTTCTCTTGGTTTCACCTCATCATGGCTTACCGGATAATTGATCTACCTGTCCAAACATACGCCACAATAGAACGAACAGGTTTTCCCATGCGTATGATGAGGCTCGTGTCATGCGCATGATGAGGGTCGTGTCATGCGCATGATGAAGGCCTTGTCATGCGCATAATGAAGGGGTCGTCATGCGCATAGCGAAAGTTTTATATCGGCTTCGCGGCTTTCTTTTTAGGAGCAGCCTTAGGTTTCGCTGTCTTAGCTTTTAACTTGTCCAGTTCTTCATGGAGTTTCGCCAATTCTTCATCCTGATTTTTGATCGTGGTCAAAAGAGCGTTCAATTCTTCATTGTCCATATCCTCCGGATAAAGTGCGTTTACGCGTTTAATGAAGTCGCCCAGAATGTTCATGTAGTTGGTGAACGCGTCATAAGGAGAGTCGTATATTCCACGGTAAGTGGCAATAGCCGTATCCTTGGTTGTCATAAAGCGGAAGTTGTTGCTTGCCTGCAAATAATCCCAATCCTGTTTGATACGACGGTCATTGCTCAGATACACCCTTTCGGCTACACTGTATAATTTATTGAAGGCTTCACGCTGCATGACATTACCCAACCATGGCGTAAGGTCTCTTTCTTCGTCGACCCATGAGATCGGATAAGAAACCTCGATCGGATAGACCGACTTGAGCTTCGTTACAACCTCCGCAGGCGTAGAGAAAGTAATGCCCTTCGCCTTGGCGCATGCGGGTAAGGCTTTCAGAAACTCAAGGATATTTGAGGATAGATGCTGCGCCATACCGATAGCCGACAACTCCATAAAGATATTGATCACCTGTTCTTCCGGCGGTAAGGCATCGATCCAACCTATATATTTATCGGCAAACAAAGGATAGTCACTCCATTCCGAATTGGAGAAGCGCAAGCTGATGTCGTCCGAAAGTTTAAAGTCCCTCAATAAGAGTTTCAGGTTCGGAGCCATGGCGCAGTGATACAGATAGTGCGGGCTTTTCCAACCCAGAATGTGCTTCGCGCCCTCAGTCAGCATCCCTTTAAATCCAAGGCTTGCTACCAACGCACCTATTTCATCCGAATAAACGAGACTTGAATTACGGAATACTTTAGGCGTTTTACCAAATAGTCGCCTCATTTTCTCGCTCTGCCTCAACACTTCTTCTTTGAAGCAATCCTCATTCCCGAGTGAAGACAAACCGTGAGAGTAAGGCTCCGCAAGGAACTCGCAGCATCCCGTATCGTTTAACTGATGCAGCAGATCGATCACATCAGGAGCATATATTTCCAACTGTTCCAATGCCACCCCGGAGATCGACAACGCCACTTTGAATGGATTTTCCGTGTTCTTTGCCATTTCGATCAATGCAGTAAGCGCGGGGATATAAGAGTGTTCGGCAACCTCGCTTATGGTCGTTTCATTCGCGTAATCATCATAATAGTAGTGATCTGTACCAATTTCAAAGAAGCGGTAACGCTTCAAATGGATAATTTGATGTATCTCAAAATAAAGACAGATTGTTTGCATTTCTAAGTTGTTTTTATGGTTATCTATAATTTCTTAAAACCTCATTGTAGATGCCACGCACTTTATAACCGACATTCTCCCACTTGATCCGGTCGACTTCCTTTTTACCTTCATCGCGCAAATATTCATATAAAGCTGGGTATGTACAAATTGAATATACGGCATCCGCCATTGCGTGAATATCCCAATAATCCGTTTTAATACATCTCTCCAATATCTCGGCGCAACCCGATTGTTTAGAAATGATTGTCGGGACACTCACCTGCATGGCTTCTAACGGAGAGATCCCGAACGGCTCGGAAACAGACGGCATAATGTATACATCGCTGGCTTTCAAAACTTCATATACTTGTTTTCCTTTCATAAATCCGGGAAAGTGGAAACGGTCGGCAATACCGCGTTCGGCCGCCAAACGGATCATCTGATCCATCATGTCGCCACTGCCTGCCATTACAAAACGGACGTTCCTGGTTCTTTTCAAGACCAGGGCGGCGGCCTCGACGAAATACTCCGGCCCTTTCTGCATCGTGATACGTCCAAGGAAAGTCACGATCTTTTCTTTCGGATTCTTTCTTGGTACGATATCCATGATCTCCTGCGACAATGGCGATACGGCATTATGCACCGTAGATACCTTACGGGGATCCTGATGATACTTATGAATGACAGTCTGTCGTGTCAACTCGCTCACACACATAATATGGTCGGCATGATCCATCCCGTTCTTCTCGATCGCATAAACCGTCGGGTTCACATTACCCCTGCTCCGGTCAAAATCTGTTGCATGCACATGGATGACCAACGGTTTACCCGAAACTTGCTTGGCATGTATCCCCGCAGGATAGGTTAACCAGTCATGCGAATGAATCATATCAAACATCTGTTGACGGGCTACCACACCCGCAACAATAGAATAGTTATTGATCTCCTCATGCAAGTTATCCGGATAACGGCCCGAGAACTCTATACATCCCAGATCGTTGGTATATATATAATTAAAGTCGGCATAGATATGATCTCTCAGATCATAATACAACTGAGGATCCATATACGAACCTATCCGGCCATCGACATAATCCCAACTAACATTACGCCATACCACCGGGGCGCTATTCATCCCTATGATCTTTAAGAAACTTTGATCTTCATCTCCCCAAGGTTTGGGGATGCAGAATGTGATCTCCAGGTCATCCTGGAGCGACATCCCTTTTGTGAGTCCATAACTGGCGGTTCCTAAACCACCCAGGATATGCGGAGGAAACTCCCATCCAAACATTAAAACTTTCATTTCCGTTCCTCCCCTTTCAGTTAAACTTAGATAATAGCTTCAGAATACGCAAGATCTCGGCTACATTCATAGCAAACGAGATTGCGCCACGCCCCTTGAAAGGCGGATTCCCATCGAACAGCTCGGATATGGTTCCGATACAGTGTGTGGCGATCTCTTCCTCAAATCCTATTAACTGACGTTCCACAAAGGAGATTCCGCTCATCTTATAAATACGCAGATAAGCTTCCAGATAGAATCCCATCAGCCAAGGCCACGCCGTACCTTGATGATAGGCATGATCCCGCTGGATCTGTGGCCCCACGTAATTCGGATCATATCCGCCGCTCTTGGGGCTTAACGAACGTATTCCTTTAGGGGTAAGCAACTCTTTGGTGACAATATCCAAGACCTGTTTCTTTTGGGTGCGATCGAGCGGCGAATAATCGAAAGCCACAGTAAAGATCATATTCGGACGGACACTCCAATCCATCATGTTCCCATTCACATAATCCAGCAAATACCCAAACTCATTGCGGAATACTTCTACAAAAGATACGCCGGTAATTTCAGCTTGAGTATCTAAAGAATGAGCCAACGATTCATTTTGTTCACGGAACAAGTCGGCGACAAAGCGCATGGCATTATACCAGAGCGCATTAATTTCCACGACGTAACCGGTACGGGGAACGATGGGTTTTCCATTTGTAGTAGAGTTCATCCAGGTCACCGGCTTATCCGTACCATTGGTATATAATAAACCATTTTCATGCAAGAACAGATTACTATGCTTACGCTTACGGAAAAAATCCATAATATCCTCAAGAAGTTGCCCGTACTTCGTCAGGCAGTTCTCGCGGCCGGTCTCTTTCGCATATTGCTGCAATGCCCAAACAGCCCATAAAAGGACATCAGGATCATCCATTTCATATATCTTATAGGCCGACGGCTTATTGTCGATATAATCATAGATGGCTTTTTGGGCCGTTTCCATTATGCTTTCAAACTCATCGAACTCATCAATAGCCAATGTTAGTCCGGGCAACGAAACAAACAGATCCCGCGCGCGGCATTTAAACCAGGGATAACCTGCCAGAATATAATGCTGACCGTCTTGCCTGTTATGGAACTGGTGAGCTGAATTCTTTAAGCAATGATAAAAACTATCCCGGGGAGTGCGGTCGGCCACTTCTTCATCAAACATACGTTTCAGCCGGCGTGGCGAAATTTCCGAGATCCCGGCAGAGAATACAATGCTTTCTCCTTTCTTAATATCTACTTCAAAGTATCCCGGTACATAAAGGTCTTCACGGAAATCATATCCGCGTTCCTGTTCCTTTGAATACTCAATTCCATGATACCAGTCGGGCATAAAATGGAATGTGTTCTTCTTGTTGAATTGCATATACAATTCCGGATAGCCGGCATACATGCACGTTTTTATTCCATTCTCCGCTTCCTGATACTCCCTGCTTGCCATAGCGTTTTCGTTGGTATACTGTCTCACGCTCCGGAAAGCCAGAAAAGGGCGGAAACGCAAGGTTGTAGCGGAATGTGCTTCTACCAAGGTGTAGCGGATAAGGATTCTGTTTTCATGGTGTACGAAAATCTTCTCTTTCGTCAGGATCACACCTCCTACACGGTATGTGGTCGCAGGGATCTTTTCGCAATCAAATTCACGGACGTACTTATGTCCTTTCGGACTAAAATTATTTCCTTGATATTTATGCAACCCCAGATTAAATTCCGCGCCGTGTTGAATCACTGTTTCGTCCAACGAAGAGAGTAACACATGGTTCTCGTCATCCAAACCGGGTACCGGAATGACCAGCAGCCCATGGTATTTTCGCGTGTTACAATCTACAACCGTCGTACAATGATAAGCCCCCGATTTATTTGTACGGAGTATTTCCCGGGTAAGAGACTCCTCCAAATTGATCATGAGCGTCTTATCAAATCGTAAATAACTCATAATTGTGCTTTGATTAAAGGTTAATTCATATCTAAATGTCCCTATATTAGTTGTTGGGATTCCCAAAAATACGAAATATGGGATGAAAGCAAAATAAAAAGACATTTTATTTTTTTCTTTATTCTTTTTATTTGTAGCATTGCATGATAAAATGACAGGAATACGCAAATAAGAGTAACGATGAAACAGGATATCAGAAGAATTATAGTGGCTATGGTCATCCCTTTGTTTCTGATTTTTATGCTCTATATGATAAAGATACTGGAACTCGGGATGGAATGGGATTTCACCCATTTGGGCGTATATCCATTACGCCAAAAAGGAGTATTCGGCATATTCGCCTACCCTTTGGCTCACAGTGGTTTCCGCCATTTAATGGCCAATACCATCCCTTTATTCTTCCTGGCCTGGTGCCTGTTCTATTTCTACAGAAATATTGCACCTTACATATTCTTTGTCATTTGGATCGGATGCGGCGCACTAACTTTCGCCATAGGAAAACCCGGTTGGCATATTGGAGCCAGTGGGATCATTTACGGCCTGGCATTCTTTCTTTTCTTTAGCGGATTATTAAGAAAGCACATCCCTTTAATCGCTATTTCACTACTGGTTACATTTATCTACGGAGGGTTGGTCTGGAACATGTTTCCATTCTTTGCTAAAGAAACAACATCATGGGAAGGACACCTCAGCGGTGCAATAACAGGTGTTTTATGCGCTTTTATCTTCCGGAGATATGGCCCGCAAAGGCCGGTTGCTTTTGCCGAAGAAGAAGAGGAAGAAGACGAAACACGGATTGACGCGAATTGATGCGGATTTCCATTTAATCTGTGGTTAAATTATCCGCATAGGATCAATAGTCACATTATTGATTCTGAAGAGCCTCAACCATCAATGTTATATTCGACATAAAGAGTTTTACGGAAATAGCAATAAGGATGATCCCGAAGAACTTGCGGATCAAATAGATTCCTCCACTGCCAAGGAAATGTTCCACCCGGTCAGTCATACCCACAACAAAATACACCCATATCATATTGAGCGTTAGTGCGATGAGAATATTAACGCTCGAATACTCGGCACGCAATGAAAGCAATGTGGTGAACGAACCGGCTCCCGCCAATAAAGGAAAGACAAGAGGAACTAAAGTAGCGGACTTTATAGGCCCCTGGTTCTTAAATATCTCCACATCAAGCAACATTTCCAACGCCATTAAAAAGATCACTATAGCGCCGGCAACAGCAAAAGATTCAATGTCTACATGAAACAATTTGAGCATCATATCTCCGGCATAAAAGAAACTAAGCATCAAAGCAAAAGAAATAAGAGTTGCTTTCAAAGCGTTTACAGACTGCCCCCGTTTTTTAAGATTTATAATAATGGGGATAGAACCTATAATATCGATTACCGCAAAAAGTACGATAAACGCACTGATCATCTCCTGAAAATTAAAGTTTGAAAACATAATTTCATTTACCATTTACGGATTTACCATCTCGTCATTTACCATTTAAATGATGCTTGGTATTTATATCTGTGCGCCTCTGTGTTCAAATCACATACTAAACACAGAGACACAGTTTTTTAATTTGATTAAGAAGACAGAAGCGCACGGAGGCTTCGCTTTACTTCTTCTCTCCTTCCGCTCTTTACTTTCTTTTTTATTAAACACAGAGTTGACAGAGTTGTACAGAGGACACAGAGTTGAAAATAGTTTCTTCACTCCTTTCTCCTCCTTCACTTCGACATATACGAAGCCTCTGTACACCTCTGAAATGATAAATCGTAAACAGTAAAGCCTGGGCGTCTCGCTGTTATGCCAGCTTTCTTGAACCGTCTGAAATGACTACATCATATACTTTAGGTTTTCTGCCGAATTTAGCGGTAAACGCTTCCCGGGCTTTAGTAATAAAGCTATCATATCGTTCATCTTTCACCAGGTTGATGGTACATCCACCGAATCCGCCGCCCATTACGCGTGAGCCGGTTACACCACATTCTTTTGCGAGGTCATTCAGAAAATCAAGCTCTTCACAGCTTACTTCATACAACTTACTCATGCCGTGGTGGGTTTCGTACATTTTCCGGCCTACAGTTTCATAGTCGGCTATTTCAAGAGCGTCGCAAACATCAAGTACACGCTGGATCTCTTCGATAACATATTCGGCGCGCATATAATCTTCGGCGCTTACTTCATCTTTCACTTCTTCAAGCATAGACAGGTTCGCGTCACGAAGGAATTGCACATGCGGATGTTTTTTCTGTATAATAGCGACCACATTCTCACACGACTGACGGCGTTTGTTGTAAGCGGAAGAAGCCAGTTCATGTTTTACGACCGAATCTATGAGTACCAAGCGGTATCCTACCGGGTCGAATGGGAAATATTGATATTCCAACGAACGGCAGTCCAGACGTATTAAACTTCCGGCTTTTCCGAAGATGGAAGCAAACTGGTCCATGATACCACAGTTCACACCTACATAGTTGTGTTCAGTAGCTTGTCCCGCTTTTGCCAGTTCAAACTTATCTATTTTGTTATTACCGAAAAGTTCGTTCAATGCGAAAGCATACGTGCTTTCCAGTGCGGCGGATGAAGACATACCGGCTCCAAGAGGTACATCACCGGCAAAAGCCGTGTCAAAACCTTGCACATCTACGCCCCGCTTGATCATTTCACGGCATACGCCGAAAATATATTTCGCCCAACTTGTACGTGGCTTATCTTCTTCATTCAATCCGAATTCGATCTTATCTTTCAGGTCGATAGAGTACGCGCGTACTCTATTTGTTCCGTTCGGTTTGATCTCTGCGATAATACCTTTGTCCACCGCACCCGGGAAAACAAATCCGCCGTTGTAGTCGGTATGCTCACCGATCAGGTTGATACGCCCCGGTGATGCATATACTGATCCTGTTGCGCCATCAAAATGTTTCGCAAAGCGACTTCTTACATGATTGATATCCATAATTTTCTTCTTTATATGCTATTACTTTAATCTACCGGTATATCTTTATTCACGTTTTTGCTACCGATCAATGCATAATATAACAAGTATCCAAGACATGCGATGATTACCCAGTAACTTGTCATATAGGTGCTTATGTCGGCCACCCAATTCTGTACCAACGGAAGGATACCACCACCAACTACCATCATCATAAAGATACCTGATGCAGCGGCGGTATATTTGCCTAAACCCTCAACGGCAAGGTTGAATATGCCCCCCCACATAATAGAGGTACAAAGCCCGCAAAGAACCAATAATAAAGCGGCAAGCGGCACCTGAACCATACCAAATGAAAATGAAGAACCTTCGAATACAGGCATTAAAGTTTGAACGGAATTAGGCAACATAATTGCAATGATTACAAATACAATACCTAAGCCGGATGCAGTGATAAGCATCATTTTACTTGAAACTTTACCTCCGATCATACTTCCCAGGAAGCGGCCGATTAACATCAGAAACCAGTAAGTTCCGGCTACAAATCCGCCGATTGAAGCTGCGTTAGCAACATCCAGTCCGGCTCCTTTAGCAGTTATATCAGACAGGAAGAAGTTCAATGTTCCCGGTATACCGATTTCTACACCTACATATATAAATATACCTATCGCACCAAGTACGAAGTGGCGGAAATTCCATGGGCTGTGTTCGTAAATAATGGCGGCGGTTTTCTTTCCATGATCAGGATCGTTGATAGGAATAAACAGAAGAATAACGAATGCTGCCGCAAATACGCCCATTGCCATGAAAAGCACAGGGTTAACATCGCTGATCGCAGTGTTTTTTGTAATCTGACCGATCAATGCGCCTACGAACATAGGAGTTAATGTACCGGCAAGAGAGTTGAAAGTACCACCTATCTGGATGTATTGGTTGCCTTTGTTACCACCACCTCCAAGGAGGTTCAACATCGGGTTCACTACGGTATTAAGCATACATACGGAGAATCCGGCTACGAATGCGCCGAAAAGATATACAAAGAAATTAGCAGGAAGGTTACCTGTTGAGGCGTCAACACCTATAACTCCTGATAAGTATTGAATAAACACTCCCAATAATCCTACCGCGATAGCGGCGAGAGCCGTTTTTTTGTATCCAATCTTGGTAAGAAGTTTTCCAGCAGGAATACCCATAAACAAATAGGCAAGGAAATTCATCATATTTCCCATCATACCAAGGAAATTCGAACCTTCAATCCCCGGTTGGTTTTTCCATATCACACCGATTGGCGCTGCCAGATTTGTTACGAATGAGATCATACCGAACAGGAATATCATTGTGATGATCGCGATGATGTTTCCATTTTGTTTTTTTTGTTCCATGATGTTTAAAATGGTTTTTATTAAAAGGTTAATATTATTAGTTTAACTCACTTATTCGCTTTTCGTACGAAACATGTATATGGTGGTCTGAAGATACTCTTCTTCGGGTCTTAAAGTTGCCGTCGGAAAGTATGGCCGGTTGGGCGTATCGGGGAACTTCTGCGTCTCAAAGCATACGCCGCTCCGCGCGGGAAAGGTTGCTCCGTGCGCTCCGGTGAATCCTCCCAGCCAGTTACCGGTATAGAGTTGTACGCCCGGTTCAGTGGTATACACTTCCATGACACGCCCGCTGTTTTCTTCCGTACAGATGGCAGCCAATTCCAAAGTCCCCGCTTCTTTTTTGTTCAGCACATAACAGTGGTCATAGCCGGCGCCGTGGATAAGTTGCTGGAATTTATCGTTTATGCGTTCGCCGATCAGATGCGGCTTACGGAAATCCATGGGTGTTCCTTCCACGCTTAGGATCTCTCCTGTCGGAATGGAATTGCTGTCAATGGGAACATAGTGGTCTGCCGCTATGGTGAGCGTATGATTTTCTATAGAAGGGCTTGGGGTACCGATCCCTGCCAGGTTGAAAAACGCGTGGTTCGTTAAATTGACGAGTGTGGTTTTATCGGTTGTCGCTGTATATTCAATGTGAAAAAGTGTAGCGTCTTTGGCTGAAGTAAGCCGATAGGTCATCTCAATGCGTAATGTACCGGGGAATCCTTCTTCGCCATCCGGCGAGGTATAGATAAACGTAATATGATCTTCGGTTTGTTCCGCCACATCCCACACCCGTGTATGGTATCCGGTTGGCCCGCCGTGTAATGAGTTGGGCCCATTATTGATGGTCAGTTCATATTCTTCATCATCCAATTTAAACTTTCCTTTGCAGATACGGTTACCATAACGTCCGATAACAGTGTTCAGGAAAGGTTCCGGGCTATTCACCACATTGTTTATACTATCATGGCCTAAAACGACATTGGCATATTCGCCGTTTTTGTTGGGCGTCATGATCGAAAGAATAGCGCATCCGTAGTTAGTTACGGCAACTTCCGCACCTGCTTTGGTCTTTAAAATGAAAAGGTCTGTTTGTTTACCATTAATAGTCTTTTGGAAATCTTTTCTATCCAGGCCAGACAGATTGCCTTTAGTAGAGTATACATTCATGTTTTTTTTATTTAATTCCCTGCAAATAAAAACAAATTCTTCCTTTCTCCCAAATAGTTTCAGGTAATATTTGATAATTTTCGTATGTTTGCCGGCGAATAGTTAAATCAATTATTTTAATCTGAATTTATAATAAACAATGTATCCGCTGAAATTTGCCCCCATATTGAAGCAGACGCTTTGGGGAGGAGATAAGATTATTCCGTTCAAACATCTGGAAAGTGATTTGACGGGAGTAGGAGAAAGTTGGGAAATATCTGACGTAGAAGGTGACAGATCTGTCGTTATCAACGGGCCGGACAAAGGGGTTAACCTGACCGAGATGGTACGCCGGTACCGTGAGGAGCTGGTCGGCGAAGCTAATTACCTCCTTTTTGGTGATAAGTTCCCGCTGTTGATCAAGTTTATCGATGCCCGGCAAGACCTGTCCATTCAGGTGCATCCTAATGATCAGTTGGCTAAGAAACGCCATAACTCTTTCGGTAAAACCGAGATGTGGTATGTGATCGACGCCGATGAGGGAGCGAAACTACGTTCCGGATTCTCGGAACAGATCACCCCCAAAGAGTATAAAGAACGTGTTTATAATGATACCATCACCGATGTCTTGCAGGAGTACAGGATCAAAGCCGGAGACGTATTCTTCCTTCCTGCCGGCCGTATACACAGTATAGGCGCCGGAGCTTTTATCGCCGAAATACAACAGACTTCCGATATTACCTATCGCATATATGACTTCAACCGGAAAGATGCCAACGGCAAAACACGCGAATTGCATACGGAACTGGCGCGTGAAGCCATTGACTACGAAGTGCTGGACGATTACCGTACTCCGTATGAAGCGGTAAAAGATGAGCCGGTGGAACTGGTGGCCTGTCCTTATTTTACCACTTCATTGTATGACATGACGGAAGTTATCCGCTGCAACTACTCGGAACTGGATTCTTTCGTCATCCTGATCTGTGTGGAAGGTTCGTGCAAGTTGATTGACAATGAGAAGAACGAAATAACATTGCAGGCCGGCGAAACCGTACTACTGCCTGCTACTACCCAGGATGTAACGATCATACCTGATGGCGCTGTGAAGTTCCTGGAAGCATACGTATAAACAAACGTAAATCGTCTGATCGTGAGTCCTATTGATGTTGCTCGCGAAGCAGGTCGTTTACTGTTTTCACCGGATTGAAAGTAGAAAGAGGTATTTCTACGAATACGGTGTTCCAATCGCTCATGGCTCCGTTCCATAAACCGGGAAGTTCCAATGCTTTCAATTCCTGCCCGTTCCTGGATTTGCGGGAGATGAAACCGGTTTCTTTGTCCACGTATCGGTTAAGGTCGAATTTATGGCCTTTATAGTCGCGTACGGCACAAACCAGGTCTACGGGATTAAAGTGCGTACCCTTTTCGAACATTTCTTTTTTGGCCGGATCAGACATATCGATCTGTGAACTTTCGAGGATCTGCAAAGAGATAGTGCCATCAGAGTTATAGACCAGAAACGGCCCGCCACCAGGTTCGCCGACATTCTTCACCATACCACATACACGCATCGGACGATTCAGTTTATTTTTAAGGTAAAGCACCAGTTCGGCATCCTCCAGATTCTTGGTCTCCGGATTCTTGCAAAAGAGTTTTTTCTGCAAGAACTGAAGAACCTCAATAACCTGCCCGTGGGTATATGAACCGCTATCAAGCAATTCAAGATAGTCAAAAGCTTGCTTCTGAAGCGTCACCAGCACACCGGCTATCAGTCTCTTATAGCGTACGGTATCGGCTTTCAACCTGTCGGGAACCACATTATCTATGTTCTTTATAAAGATGATATCAGCGTCCAGGTCGTTCAGGTTCTCAATCAGCGCGCCATGCCCTCCCGGGCGGAACAACAACTTACCGTTATCACGGAATGGCTGGTTATTCACATCGGCAGCGATGGTATCCGTACTTGGTTTCTGCTCGGAGAACGTAATGTTGTAGTCCACACGGTGTACTGCGGCAAAAGCAGACGCTTTTTGTTCCGATAGTGAACGGAACATGTCACGGTGTTCGGCAGAAACAGTGAAATGTATATTACTCTTTCCACTTTTTCCTGTGGCATACAATGCACCTTCAACCAGATGTTCCTCCATAGGAGTACGTGAACCGGTTTCGTATTTGTGGAACTTGAGCAATCCCTTGGGCAAAGAGCCGTAGTTAAGTCCGGCCTCATCTAACAAAGCGGATACCACGGCTTTGTAATTACCATCACCCATCAATCCCGGAATATCTTTACCCGAGGTTTCAACACAAGCTACATTCAAATCATCATAAAACGCAAACTCGGTGATGTGGTCGAAGAATGTCTGCTCAAATGTTGTAGCCGGTGCATCACGATCACTACCCAGAAATTCGAATAAGTCTTTAAACATACGACTGGCCGCTCCGGAAGCAGGTACAAACTTTACAATCGTTTTACGGCTTTGGGTATAGGCGCTCCAGGCAGAGAGATACGCTTCTTGCTGTTCGTCCGTAGGGTGTGAAATTCCTTTTTCGATGGAAGCGGCAGCATCAAGCCTCAGAAAAGGGAATCCGGCCTGAAAGCTTTTCAACTGTTCTTCGATCTGTACTTCCGAAATTCCTTTTCCGGCAAGCAAGGCTTTGTCTTGGGGTGCTAACATCGTATGATAAGATTAGGGTTTGGTGCTCAAAAATACAAAATTCAATGAACTTCTACTTATTAACTAAACAAAAAACTCTATTTTTACATTTAAATATTGAAAAGACGCCCGAAGATTATGGAACGTGTAACATTCTTCACTGAAAAAGAAAAAAAAGAACTATTCATACTCTATAGAAAACTCATCGGAACGGCAGGAGACAGCATCAGTAAAAAGGACATCAAAAAGCTGAAGGAATATCTTGCGCAAATTGTTAACAGCAATCATCTAAAACGTAACAGTTTCGGTATGAATCCGATTATCAGGGATATGGGAACTACGGTTGTGGTATGCGATGAAATGGGTGTAAAAGGCGCCTGCCTGACGGGAGTCATGCTACATGAAGTTGTCAAAAACGAAATTATCAGTATAGAAACGGTCAAAGCGGAATTTGGCGAAGATGTAGCGAACATCATTCGCGGATTGGTAAAAACGAACGAACTTTACTCGAAAAGCCCGGCAATAGAATCGGAAAACTTCCGCGACCTGCTACTCTCATTTGCCGAAGACATGCGTGTGATCCTGATCATGATCGCCGACCGTGTGAACATCATGCGGCAAATCAAAGATTCGGAGAATGATGAAGACCGCATGCGGGTAGCTAATGAAGCAGCATATCTATATGCCCCTTTAGCGCATAAGCTCGGATTATACAAGATCAAATCGGAGCTGGAAGACCTGTCGCTGAAATACGCTCAAAAAGAGACATACTATTTCATCAAAGATAAGTTGAACGAGACCAAAACGTCACGTGACAAATATATTGCAACGTTCATTGCCCCGATCTCCAAGAAACTGAAAGAAGCAGGACTGAAATTCGATATCAAAGGACGAACCAAATCCATCCATTCCATCTGGAACAAGATACAAAAGCAAAAGACCCCGTTTGAAGGCATATATGACTTGTTCGCCATACGTATCATCCTGGATTCACCGGAAGAGAAAGAGAAGCAAGAGTGCTGGCAAGCCTATTCCATTGTGACCGACATGTATCAGCCCAACCCCAAACGGCTACGCGACTGGCTATCCATACCCAAAAGCAACGGCTACGAATCGCTACACACCACCGTTATGGGGCCGGAAGGTAAATGGGTCGAGGTGCAGATACGTACGCAACGTATGGATGAGATCGCAGAACGGGGATTGGCAGCCCATTGGCGGTATAAAGGCGTAAAAGGTGAAAGCGGGCTGGATGAATGGCTGACATCGGTAAGGGAAGCGCTGGAACATCCGGACAATGACTCGATGAAGGTAATGGATCAGTTTAAAATGGATCTGTACGAAGACGAAGTCTTTGTTTTCACTCCCAAAGGAGATTTGTTCAAACTTGCCAAAGGAGCGACGGTACTGGACTTCGCCTTCCATATTCACTCCAAGCTGGGAAGTAAATGTATCGGGGCGAAAGTAAACGGAAAGAATGTACAACTGAAATATAAGCTACACAGCGGAGACCAGGTGGAGATCATGACATCGAATAACCAGACTCCGAAACAGGACTGGCTGAACATTGTCACGACATCAAGAGCTCGCACGAAGATACGCCAAGCGCTGAAAGAGATGATGGCCCGCCAGTATGACTTCGCGAAAGAAACGCTGGAACGCAAATTCAGGAACCGCAAACTGGAATATGACGAAGCGGTGATGATGCGCCTGATAAAAAGGCTGGGGTTCAAGAATGTAACGGAGTTCTATCAGAAGATCGCAGACGAGACACTGGATGTGAACGACATATTGGACAAGTATGTGGAGCAACAGAAGCGAGACAGCGATTCGCATGATGAGGTAACCTACCGCAGCGCGGAAGACTATAATCTGCAAACTCCGGTTGATGAGATCACCGCAAAAGAGGATGTACTGGTTATCGACCAGAACCTGAAAGGGCTGGAATTTAAACTGGCGAAATGTTGTAGCCCGATCTACGGAGACGAAGTGTTTGGGTTTGTAACGGTAACGGGAGGTATCAAAATACACCGTACCGACTGTCCGAATGCACCGCAAATGAGAGAGAAATTCGGATACCGCATCGTGAAGGCGCGATGGGCCGGGAAATCTCACGGTACACAATATCCGATCAACCTGCGTGTGATCGGACATGATGATATTGGTATCGTGACGAACATTACATCGATCATCTCCAAAGAAAACGATATCACATTGCGTGCTGTCAATATCAATTCAAACGATGGTTTGTTCTCGGGAATGTTGACTGTCATGATTGGAGACACAGGAAAACTGGAAGCTTTGATTAAAAAGCTGAAAGCGGTAAAAGGGGTAAAACAGGTAAGCAGAAACTAACAGACATTCATGGGAAAGCTTTACAACATAAAAGAACGACTGAAAAGTTTTGTATATGCAGGAAAAGGGATATACATCCTGATCAGAAGGGAACACAATGCCGGGATTCATTGCGCAGCTATCGCGTTGGTTACCACAGCAGGATTCTATTTCAACATCACCAAAACCGAATGGATCGCGATCATCCTCTGTTTTGGCCTGGTACTGGCTGTAGAAGCGCTGAACACAGCCATTGAAAGGCTGGTTGACATGGTTTGTCCGGAAAGAAGACCATTGGCCGGAGAAGTCAAAGACCTGGCCGCCGCCGTACTGATATGCGCCATAACCGCAACAATTGTCGGAGCAATCGTATTTATTCCCTATTTCTAACCCTATTACTTGGCCTTACTTTGTCCTACACCGCGCCGAGAAGCCATTTATCCCAGATTATCAATCATGTAAGTTGCATTTTCTTAAATACTCCAATAAATACACCGGACGGTCGGTTTGAATAATCCGTGCACCCAATGTGTCAATCAGATAACCATAGCCTGCATCAGGATTTTCGAGCGACCTGTCGTCGTCGTGCCCTCCTGCCATCGTATCCCAGAGTGTATTGTACCAGATAAGAGTTCTTCCTGCCAATTGCTGTTTCAGTCGCTTGGGCAAAGGATTTGAATCATCGACAAACAGCAGTTCAAACGCTATCGGGTGCAAATCGCTGATGAAACGTTCAATCTGTTCTTCCGCGTTTTCCCTGTCCAAATTCACGATTGGCATGTAAATCACTTTATCCAAATATTTACCGAATTGCAATTTCACTTCTTCGGTGGATTTACCGCCTTTCATAATGATCTGTTTAGTCGTTCCCGTTTTTTCCAGTAAAGTGTAAATCTCATCAAAATAACGGTCGGCTTTATCCAGATTGACTAATATCCGTCCTTTCATCAGCAGGAGAGCTTCCTCCAGTGTCGGAACTTTCTCTTTTGTCTTGATAGCACAACCATTTTTTAACCGCAATGTTTGAATAGAATCCATCGTCC
>JAIRKY010000002.1 GCA_031259755.1 Mediterranea sp. (in: CFB group bacteria)
AGCTTTCAAATGTTGATCTTTGCTGTATTAAAAACACCCCGGAAATCGTTACCCAGTCCGGTTTACGTTGTGTATAGCTTTCAAATGTTTATCTTTGCTGTATTAAAAACACCCGATGCCGACATCCAGGAAGCTGAATTTGAGTTGTGTATAGCTTTCAAATGTTTATCTTTGCTGTATTAAAAACACCTAATTCATCCGGAGTGAGTTCAGCAATGTAGTTGTGTATAGCTTTCAAATGTTTATCTTTGCTGTATGAAAAACAACAGCAGCTGTCGACTTACGCTATAAGGGATGTTGTGTATAGCTTTCAAATGTTTATCTTTGCTGTATTAAATACACCTTAATGTCTGTATTTCGTTGTATTACAACGAAATACAGGCTTTTTCTGAAATAGAAAATAAAGGTGTTTTTATAGAGAGAATCCAGCTTTACAGTTGGATTTCTTTTTTCAGAATAGTTCGAGTTGTTGGTATGGTGTGGTTACTTTTTCTTCCTTTTTCCCATAATATAATTCGATATCTCCGAATTGTTTATCCGTTATGCACAATATTCCTATATGTCCTTTTTCTGGTAGTAGGCTTTTAACACGTTTAATATGTACAGTTGCATTTTCACGACTTGCGCAGTGGCGTATGTAAATAGAAAATTGGAACATAGTAAAGCCATCTACCATTAACCTTTTACGGAAATCTGAGTATATTTTTCGTTCTTTTTTCGTTTCTGTTGGTAAATCAAAAAAGACAAGTATCCACATAATCCGGTATTCGCTAAAACGTTTCACGGAGAATTAGTTTATGATTGGATAAGAAATTTTTCTCTGCTCTCCATTAAAACATTTATAAAGTGAAGCCGTTGTTTGGCCAACAGCTATCATTAGTGGGCTACATTTTCCATTGATTTTTACATCTAAAACAGGGATTCCTAACAGTTTGGATTTGATTTCTGTAGTAAGATCCTCAGGACAACCCCATTCTTCAATAATCTCTATTATGAGCTTATCTACGAATGGTCGATATGGCTCCATTATGTCGTCAGCCAAACAATAGGCATTATATTTATTGTGATGATGTATGCCTAAAGTCGGTAATAATCCACTAGATACTAAAGAACGTGCTACAATTGCTCGCAGAATGGCATATCCGTAATTTAATAAATTATTAGGCGGTGCGCCTTCACGGTCTCTTGTGAAATTTAGAATATCTGGAAAAAGGGACTTCCAGTAATATGCAGCAGCCCTTGCCTCATAATTATCGGGATCTCCACTTTTGACATTATTAGCCCATATTTGCATGTTTTTTACTGTTTCATTTCTGGTTTGTTTAAGTACTGCAGCTTGATTTTCTATTTTTTGTTTAATCGTTTGTTGCCATAATTGCTTTTTTAAAGGGAGAGAAGCCTCTATTTGATCTTTAAAACGTTCGTTTTGTGTAGTATTTCCACATAATGGCAATAGAAGACCAATTGGCATTCTTTTGCTATTACATGTAATGACAGCACAATTGTTTTCCAGTAAATTTTCTAAGAGTCCTTGAGTCACGGTTATTTGTTTATGATCTAATATCATAACTCCTATATCTTCGGTTGGGATTGTTCTAGCTGCCTGCTCTTTGAAAGATTCAGGGAGTGAGTCGCTTTTTTCAACCTCTGGTAACTTTATTACCAATTGATTATTAGTAAGAGAAAGATACGCCGGATTTCCAAAATAGAGTGTCTTCTTAATCATACTATCTATTTCTAATGACTCCTAATCGATTAATAGATAGGGGAATACAAAGTTGTTTTATCATTTTCCCATTCCATGATCTTTCAGATTTATTATTAGATCCTAGTTCTATGTTTTTTATAATAGGTGTAGCTATGTGATATGGTATAAAATGTAATTCACTTTCAGTACAGCTAACCATTTTATAAACTCTCTCTGCTATTTTTCTTTTATTGCTCCAATCAATTACCCCACTTTCAATTTCATCTTCTGTCGGAACATATACAAGATCATTTGGTGAAAGAGAAAACAATAGTGAATTTCCTTTTTCATTTTTTTCAGGAGCAGGGCCAAGACCCTGTTTTTGCCTTTCAATCACAATGTTTAATGGTATTGTTTCGTAGCTACGCTTACCATTTTCATCTTGGTAAATTGCAAAAAATAAATTTGTACCTTTAGCAGCCTCAACGAATTTATCTTTTTTGCTTCCGTTACCTACATTGAACTTATTCCCTAATGGTTCATAAGTTCTAACTCTATAAATAGGTTTGTGAAAATTACCATTATTGAGTTTAATGATGTTTTTATTTAGTTCATCTATTCCATCAGGTGAAAAAGCCAGTTCCGGATGTTCAGTAACTTTCCCATCTTTAACTTCATTGTACATAGCAAGATGATTTTTTAAAATCATCTGGATTCCTGTGTCTGATACATTTTCTATTTTTTTTGAGTTGAAAGATTCATCCAAACTTTCTCTTGAAGCAGCACAATCATTGTTGTATTGGTAAATTTCAACTTTCGATATATCTTTATTGTTCAGTTTGTCGCTTCTGTCTTTGAAATATTTGAGGAGCGTTTTCTTGTCGAATTTTCCATATTGGCGTATTAAACTTTTGATCTCAGACTTAAGTTCTTTGTCTACAATAGATTGCCAATTATCCAAAGCAATGGTTAGACTTACTGTTTTCTTATGCCGTAATGATACTTTTCCATATATTGTCTCTTTATGTATGGGTTTACGTATAGCCCAAGCATCTCCTTGGGTTTGGCGCTCAAGTATTTTCTTATAGCTTCCGTCTTCACCTTTACTCCATTTTTTGTATAGATTTACAGTTCTATTTATTATACGAAGATTCTGTTTGAAACTTACAATAGAGGATAAAAGCGCTTCTTTTGTATCTTGTGTAAAAGTTATCCAAGGCTTCTTTAATATTCCTTTTTCGTATAACTTGTTTTTTAAATCATGACGTATATTTTCACTTCGAGCATGTTCGTTGTTTAGAAAATTAATATGATCTCTGGTGGCGCACGCGATAACAATAGCATCCAATGCATGATGCCGATGGTCGATTCTTTTTTTATTAAATCCTTTGTATAATTCTAATGGAACTTGTATTTGGAATATTTTTTTTCCTTCTTTGTTAATCCAACCCCCAAATTCGTTACTATTTCTGAGCTTATTGAGACGCTCAAATCTCGGATATATAATCTCATTCCATATATCATTCAATCCCCACTGTTTTTTTAACTCTGATGTAATCGTTCCGTTGCACGATATAACATTAGATGATATAGTTTCTTGTTCATCAGGCTTGCGTACAAGGGCCGAGAGCAAGTTATGCACCTTTTTACTGATGTATCTGCTGTCGTTCAATTGCCTGGCAACAAATGTATCAGGTATGTCTTCCAGAAATAATTTCTTCATTTTAGCTTTGTTATTGCCATATCTGTTTCTGATGAAGTTTTCGTAAGCTTTTAACGAAAATGTGGTTACATTCCGGTTAAATCCAAGATCAATTATTTTTTCTTCGTTATTTTTGATATATTCGTATGCAAATTTATTTCCTTTATCTCTATTGACAGCAGCTTCACATATAACTTTGTTGCTTAATGAGTCGTCAAAGTATCTGGATTGCGGTATAATATGCTCTATCTCGTATGCGGGAGTAAATAATCTGTTTAATGGTATTATTTTCCCTGTATATGGAGAACAATACCTCTGTTCCAACCAAAGTTTATAGCGAACGATTTCGTTTTTAGAAGGTTGGGCGGATTTGGATATTTTTTTGATGTCATCAGGAATATCTATATCAGCACTAAGAATATCTTCTTCGAATATCTTGAATATTTCTTGCTGGTTGGGAGAGTATGGTTTGACATTCTCTATATCACCCATCTCCTTAAATTCGTTGAGTAATGTTCTAATTCTTAAATTTGTATTCTCATTAGATAGATTCCTTTCAGAAATGCGTTTTCTTTGTTCAGCGGTGTTCTTTATCTCTCGACCGAGTTCTATGTGTATTTCATCAAAAAAGTTTGGCTGACTATTGCCATAGTGTTCCCAAATATCTTTGACGACACGTAGTGTCTCTGTAACTACTTGCTCAACGATTGGGTTTCTGAGTGAGTGTTGTTTAAACTTATGAAGATAACATTCTATATCTTTGGGTGATTGCCATTCAAGTTTTTCACCAATTTCTGAATGTTGGTCATAAACAACATAAGATGCCAGCCAAAGTGGAAGACCTTTAAAGTCATTTATTGAATGTAGGTTTATGGCTTTTTCACGAGTTCTATTTCGGATGTTCTCATCATATTCTCCATCAATAATCTTATAAATACGTTTTTTAGTTTTATCATCAATCGCTTTTTCGCTCCAATAATCACCTAACCTCATTAAGGATAGCAATTTTTTTATAGCTTGGGCTGAATATGAACCATATTCTTTTTTAAGAGGTGGAAATTTCTTAAATGCTTCAACGAATGATTCCGGAAAATTCTTTTTTGCAGCAAAACTTCTAAGTGATTTTGCCAGTTCTTGTTTATCGTCTACGGAATAAAGAATATGCCATAACTCATATTCGTCAGTCTCGTTCAAAAGAGGTATACCTGCTTTTTGAATTCTTGACGCTATTAGAGCATGTACTTCGTTACAAGGATATGTTTTGTCTTCAACGTAATTCCAACGATATTCTTTTATATGTTTTTTAAGATTGAACTTTGGGTATTTCAGTAAAGCATCCTGGTTAATTTCCTTTCTTTCGCATAGCCAATCAAATAAATCCTGCCAGTCTTTCTCTGTCGGCAATAGTTGTTTTGTAATATCATTAGTTTCTGATTTTCCATTTATTTCTACTTCGCATTTATATATTCTTAGATTCTGTAAGAACTGCCATAGTCTAAATTCCTGAAATAACGGATGGGATTTAGGTATACATCTTATAGGTACTTTTGTAACATTCCCATTTTTATCCTTATAAGCCCTTTGCTCCAATGGACAGATTGATATGGCGTTTTTTTTGCTTTTTAATGGTCGTTGGTAAAATATAATATCTTCCAGGAACAGGTAAGTGAAATCTTTAGTTTTAATGCTTTCTTTATGGTTTTCATTAAAAGGATACAATTCGTTAATACACTCATTATAAGGTATTTGATCTTTTAATTCGGAGTGAAGTTCTTTCTGTTTATTCAGTATAAGTCTGAGTTCCTCTTTGTAGTAATTTCGTTCTATGGTTCTAATGAGGTTGCCTTTTATTTTTTGATCGGGATTCTTAAGTAAGGTTTCATATATATAACATCCTATTGTCAGATGGCTCTCTTCGATGTCTCTTTCTGTTTTCTTTTTTATAAGTGTCCAGTCGTCTGGCGATGGCGCTCGAAAACTCCTTTTTTCGTTACCGTATTTATCTTTCTTAATATTTCCTTCTTCGTCAACGTCTGTTGTAACAATTAAATCTAAGGTTTTTCCTTGCCAGTTAAGTGGTACTCTACTTATCCTGCGATATATCCAACCATTTTCTAATACGATATTATACCACACCTGGTCTCCTTTTCTATCTCCGCTATCTATAATTTCAATAACTTTAAGTGAATGCAATTCTACAAGTTTATCTTTGGGTATAGATTCCTCTTCTTCTCCTCTTAGTTGGTAATAGCCTCTTTTTTGATTAAAATTGAGGATAATCCACGCTAATTCTTCTTTTGTAATCTTTTGTGTGAGAGCTTTTTTTCGTAAGTAATACAACGTCCAATCATAAGGTACTTTTTTATTCTTATTGATCAATTCCGGTTTGTATATAGAAAAATCCCTTAACATTTCGTTAAATGAATCTTGGAAAATAAATACAAATTTGTTATTTTCTTTTCGATAGGCAATTTTAGGTTCACTGTGGTTTTTAAATTGTCCCAACCGCCATTCAAAATCAATTTGGTCATCATAATGTTCAGGCAGGAATCCGAGTATATGCAATACTCTGTGCAAACGTTCCCGACGAAGTAATTCTCTCTCCCTTAGTCTTCTTACGCTTCTATATTGAGTTCTTTCTGCTGTTTGTGATATACTATTGCCTTTTTCAAAGTTTCCAAGCATTCCTTGGTCCATGGGAATAATTCTGCTGTTTGCCGCAGTTATTTTTCCATTATTTGTTTCTGAATCCCGCTGTATTAGCGCCCATCCAATGGAATTTGGCCCTAAATCTAATCCTAGTATATTTTTCATTCCTTCTTAATTTTTATTTTTGCAATAAATAATATTTTTTATTTAGAATATATTGTAATATAAATAATATTTAGTATGTTTGCCAAATAAACATTTTGAGCTATTCACAATAAGGATTATTCCGTTGTGAAAACATTTAAGGCGGGGCGACTCGCCTTCTTTTTTTTCAGAGTCACACCTCTCCACTATCAGTATTATATCTCAACATTTCGTAAAAGGACTGTATTTTTTTATTATATAAAGTTATAGCAGGCATAAATTCTAATCTTTTAGTATTGCAGCATGCGTTGCCTTATACCAGGCTGTTTCGGTTTTCTTTGTTGCTTTGGGGTTAGCGCTGGGATCCGATATGGTCGTTCCCGAATAGGTATTGATTTTGATCGGGCCTCTACTATTTGAGTAATAGCGTGTTGTATGCCTTCTATATTGTGGTGGTACTGTACGCTCCAGTTGTGCTTCGAATCTTTCCAATAGTTCTTTATCCGTACAAAGTTTGCTGATATAGTCTCCATAGTCGAAGAATATAACAGGCGAATAACCATCCATACGTTGCAGGTTGCCAATCAGGGAAGCGTCGAATGTAAAACGGCTGTTGATTTCTTTCATTACCGCGGCCAGTTCATTGAGTTCGGGGCATTTGGTTACGCTAATTGTGCCGTATGGGTATAGATAGTTCGAATAAAATTGATAAAATTCCTCGCATATACCGTTATAGTTCACATCGCCGATCAGGTGTTGCCCCATCTTGGCGTATGGCATGCCGTACGCCATTATTTCGGTTGGCGAAGCGATAACGTAATCCGTAACATCTTTCAGATCGAATGCTGTTTCTATGGAAGACATGTAACAGTCATCGAAAAGAATATATTCCATTTTAATCCCTGCGTTGGCAATCCCTTTGGCAAGGTCTGTAATTTCTGTTTGATATTCGGGGCTGGTTCCGCCGAAGAAGCGCGTCAGCGCTCCGCCTTCGTATTCCCAATGATATTTTTGATCGGCAGCGCTGCGCGACGCAGTTTTTTCGACAGGAAGCCATCCCATGCCATGACAGCCGATAACCATTCCGTAACGGCTGGCCGGAGTGTAATGTTTCACATCATTCAGGATGGAAGTGATACCTTCGGGAGTTGTGAAAGGTGGATTGATATAGTTTTTGAGTGGTACTTCCACACAATCCCCATTCTTGTACTTAAGTTCATATAAAACAGCCTCTGTGGAAGATGTGGAGAAGAATACGATCACTCTTTCGTTTTTGAGTACATCTTGTTTGATTACACTTTTAAGATCTTCTACATTCTTGTAGAAGTAGGAAGTCAAGTTCACCGACCAAGGTAAATACATAAAAACAGTTTGATCTGCCTTACGGGGAGGTACAGGATCATCGTTTAAGCATGCGGCTAAGCATAAACATACAATGATAGCCCATAAATATGAATGAAGTTGTCTAATATGTATGAAAAACATGCTATAAAGATATGGACTTTAGCTAAATAAACAAATTGTCTAAGTGGAAAAAACGCATATAGTAACATACTTTTTAAGAAAAGCAAGTCGTTTTCCTATTTTTTCAAAAGGTTTTCCTGATATATTCCGCCGGTTTTCCCCTGTAACCTCCATCTGCCATAATTGTTTTTACTGATGAGCGCAATTCTCTGAGAACCCGCATCAATAAGTAGGCGGCTTTGCTATCATGGATATTTGCCACGGTAACCCAGAAATCTGTAGGGTACATTTCTTTTTTGTCTGGTCACTTCAAAGAAACAACCTAAACAGCAAAGACGGAAACCCTTTAGCTTTTTATTGCATTAAAATTTAAACAGGCTCTTATAATTCCGCTATGATTTCCAGCCATAAAGTTACAGAAATTTATTTCATAATTGACGAGTTTTTCAAAGAATTTGATAACCTGATCAGGGGCTACTCGCTGCAAGAAGCAAAAACAAAAAAGAGGAGCCGTAAATTTACGATCTCCCAAAGCGAAGTGATGACTATCCTGGTCCTGTTCCACAGCGGGGCATTCAAGAACTTGAAAAGCTTCTATGTCTTTTACGTTCAAAAGCATATGCAGAAAGATTTTCCCAATACCGTATCCTATAACCCTGTCTTGTTTTATCATAATGATCAGGAACGGTGGATTATTATGGCATATTGATCAATAAAACGCTAAATAATATTCCTTTTAGCTTTCCGGATGCATCAGGACTTTTTGCCGAACAAACGCTTCATATGCCACAGAAGGCTCAGAATGGCGGTTGAATGGTCAACCGGATTCAGCGATAAAACGAAAAACAGTCAACCGAATTTAGGAATAAGATAAAACAGTCAACCAAATTCAGGTTACTACAGTAACCCCACCGATTTTCCTGTTAAACAACTCAACTTTCCTGTTAACCACACCAACCGTCCGTGTTTAACACGGAGCACCATCGTGTTTAACACGGCCACCGGTTTTGGTTAACAGGGAAATCGGCGTGTTTAACAGGAAGCCGGTCAAGCCAAAAAAGACGCCCCGTTCTGTAATTATACGGGTTTCTGAAAACAAAGAACGGCCTGTCGCATTTCCTAAGAAAAGATCTTGAGACGTTCTTTTCCTGTTTTCCCGTCTTTTCCGTACGATTTTAATGTATTACTTTGCTGCATACATACAAAGATAAGCGGCAATCTTACGCTATTCCATATGACAATATAGCATAAAGACGCCAAATACCGGTATAACCGACCGTTTTGTTTTTACGAAATGCGATTTGCAGGCGATCTTTAGAGATCCGCCCGGTATTCTTGCTTTCATGGGCTTTTTTTGCGGATTGACATTTTGTCAAACCCCATGCACATCATCTGTTCCCACCTTTTCTATATAGCGGAAGTCCGAACGTTTTAAAAATGATCTTACCGGAATCTCTTACATCGAACTCACGTTATTTACTATCAGACTTTCGGCATATTTACTTGTTGCAGCATTAAAAATCCCATAAATGTGGTATTGACAACAAAAAGAAGTCCCTCTATCTTTGCAGAATAAAAACAAAAGTATGAAAACGATTGTCTCAGTTTCCTTTTTTCCATTCATTCGAATGTCCATGCGAATGCGCCATTGTTGTTAAACGGCGCTTCTATCTCTCCGTCTATCCCGTTTTAGAGTATCTTATTAAAAACTTCTCCCATGTCTGACGACAGGGTTGGAAAAAGAACAGTTATACATTAAAATAGAAGATCACGTAATGAAAAAGTTAATCATAGCCTTCCGGTTCATACTGGCGACATCCGCTGCGGCGACCGCGTATGCAGGTAATGGAGCGGACAACGTATTGTATATTAAAAGCAGCAAACTTGCGTCTCCCCTGGTCGAAAGATGGATCACGGAATACGCAAAGGTGAACCCGGCCGTACAGTTCAGGTTGGCGGATCAGAGCGTCACGCCCGACAACGTATCGCTCAGCCTCGTCTTGTCCGGTAAGAACACCGGCGAGAACGGAGCGGCGAACGCACATACCGTCTACTTCGGAGAGTATGCCATCCTGCCCATAACGGCGAAAGAAAGCGCGGCCTCGCAGGAACTTTCCAAGAAGAAGCTGAACGGCAAAAGACTGAAAGAGCTTTTCTTCGAGAAGAACATCCTGTCTGAAGATGCCGGCGACGCAGAACCGCAACAGCCTTTCACCGTTTATTCGGGAAGCGGCAAAACATCCCTGTCCGAAGCCTTCGCTTCCTGGTTCGGTTACACACCGTCCAGCCTGAGAGGCAAGCATATCTCAGGAGACGACATCTTCCTGAACACGGCCATCAGCAAAGACCGTACGGGTGTCTCGTTCAACGCTTTGAGCAACATCTTTGATGTGAAGAGCAGGAAGCTGAAAGAGAACATCACGATCCTGCCCTTAGACGTGAAGAAAGAGTTTGCGGCTTCTTTGTCAGAGGCTGCTACAGTCGACGATGCTATCCGTTTGCTGGAAACCGAGAACATAGACCTTGTGCCGACCGGTAAGATCGGCTTCGCCTGCCGTTCCGGAGAAGCCGCCGTACACGACTTCCTGGTGTGGGTGCTGACCCGTGGCAAGGCGTTCAACCACGAATACGGCATACTCAACCTAAACGAACGAACGCTTGCCGCACAGATCGAACAGGTCAGGAAAGGAGATACCGCTTCCTCTTCCCTCCTCACAAAATTAATATCAGACATACAATGAGAAAATCAATTATCGGCCTCACGGCTATGCTCTTCTGCCTGTGTATCGGGAGCAGAGCGGAAGGAATCGGTTATTTCTTCGATCCTTCCATACGTTTCGACCGGGCGATACCATCGCCGGAAGCGTTTCTGGGTTATGAAATAGGTACGCGCGCCACGGAGCACTACCGCATTGTGGACTATTATGAGAAACTGGCTGCCCTTTCGGACAAGGCCAAACTCATCGAGATCGGACAGACCTACGAGCATCGTAAACTGCGTGTGCTGATCGTCTCTTCCGCCGAGAACATCAAGAAACTGGATACCTACAAAGCCGCCCGCCAACAGGTGCGCAGCGGTGGGAAGCCCGATACCCCGCTGATCGTATTCCTGGGCAGTACCGTGCATGGGAACGAAACGTCCGGCGCGGAAGCAGCCCTGCTGTCGGCCTATTACTTCGTGGCGGCGGAGAACGAGGAAGTGAAGAAGGAACTGGAGGAAGCGGTGATCTTTATTGATCCCGTGCGTAATCCCGATGGACAAGAGCGATTCGCCTCCTGGGTGAACTCCAACGTCAGTCTTTACAGCGACAACACTTCGCCTTACGATCGCGAACACACGGAAGGCTATCCCAGAGGGCGCGGTAATCATTACTGGTTCGACCTGAACCGCGACTGGGTGACCATCGTACATCCTGAAAGCAAGGCCCGCGTGGCCCATTATCAGGATTGGTTGCCCCATGCACAGGTGGATCATCACGAGATGGGCGCCAACAGTACCCTGTTCTTTGAACCGACCGACCCGGAAGGGAATGAGAGCCGCTACGTGCCCAAATCCAACTATAAGCTGAACGCCCGCTTTGCCGATACCTACTCGAAAGCGGCGGACAAGATCGGTTCGTTCTATTATACTAAGGAGTCCTTCGACAACAAGAACCCGAACTTCGGCTCTACCTATCCGGATTATAACGGCGCTGTGGGTATACTGGTGGAACAAGGCTCTTCGAGGGGGATACGCCAGGATTCGGAAAACGGCCCGCTCTCTTTCGCTTTCACCGTGCGCAACCAACTGGTTACCAGCATCGCTACGGTAGACGCGGCGTATGCTAACAAAGGCGCGCTGCTCGACCTTCAACAGGAATTCTTCGGGGGAAAGGCGGATAAGGCGTCCAAAGCTTTCATCGTGGGCGACAGTTACGACCGCTCGCGGCTGGAAAAGTTCGTCAACCTCCTGCTGGCCCATCGCCTTGAAGTGTACGAAAACCCGGAAGACCTGACCGTAGGAGAGAACAAATACGAGAAAGGGAAATCCTATCTGATCCCCGCCGACCAGCCCAACCGCGCATTGGTTGGCGTCATCTTCGACGAGGCGAAAGACTATACCGACCCCACTAAGCTGGGTTATGGCGCGGGCTTTTCCGTAGTCTATTCCACCGGCCTGACTTACAACACAGTGACGGGGAGAAAACGCGGAAACCGCGTAGAGTCGCTTCCCGGACAAACGTTGCCCGCTTTCGGCCGGTCGGAATACGCTTACCTGACAGACTACAGGGATTCGCGGAGCCAACTGCTGCTGTTCGCGCTATTGGAAAAGGGCATTCCGGTGAAGGCCGCATCCCAGCCGTTCTCCATCCGGACGGACGAAGGCGTGAGGGATTACTCGTACGGCAGCCTGCTTATTCCCGTACGGAGCCAGAATCAGACGCTGACTCCCGACCAACTCTACACGGAACTCCGGGAGCTCTCTTCACGGACGGGCGTAGAAGTCGTTTCCGTCGCCACCGGCTACAATCTCAAGGGCGTAGACCTGGGCAGCAGCGCATTCCGCGCGGTTACGCCACCCAAGGCGCTGGTCGTGACGGGCGGGAACATCTCTTCGACCGAAGCCGGAGAAGTGTGGTACCTGTTCGATCAGAAGTTGCATTACCCGCTGACCCGCGTGGATACCGGAACGTTCCCAAGAACGCCGCTCAACCGGTTCAACCGGATCATCCTGGCCGGAGGCGACTATTCGTTCCTCGGCAAACAGGAGATCGAAGCCCTGAAAGGCTGGGTGCGCAACGGCGGCGTGCTGATTACGATCAATTCCGCATCCCGTTGGGCCATCAACAACGGCCTGACCTCAGCCAAACTACAGCGGGCAGGAACGGACAGTATCCAGCGGACGCCCGTATCGGATTTCCGTCGCGAAAGGATACCCACCTCCATCTTCGAAACGAAGATAGACTTGACACATCCGCTCGCCTTCGGACTGACCAGCCACAAACTGCCCGTCCTGCGCGAAAGCACTCTTTTTCTGGCTCCGCTGAGAGGAACAGGCGCCGTATCCGTCTATACGGACGCCCCGCTCCTGAACGGATACCTTCCGGAAGCGGCACAAAATAACCTGAAAGGTTCAGCCTCCATCCTGAGCGAAAGGCAAGGTTCGGGTAGCGTCGTCCTGTTCGCGGAAGACCCGCTGTTCAGGGGGCATTGGGACGCCACGACGCGGACGCTGGTCAATGCAGTGGCCTTCGGGGGGCTGAGCGGCGGAGGATATTGGTAGTTCTAATGAAAAAGAACCTTTACGACTTGCTTACAATCGGTGTTTATATCGTTTGGGGCGCATGGCTTTTGTGGATACCTGATTCCCTTTTTCGGGATAATGTGATATATTCCATCTTTGGATTAGGTTTCATTATTCTATTTACTCAATGTAATAGAACGTCAAAAGGAATATATATGCAAATAAGGAGTGAATCAATCAAATACGCATTTACATTCATCATTGGATTTTTATGTGCATTGAAGATTACCGAGGTTTTGTGCGATCGTATCTTAGTCGTTGAACCGCTTGGAGTTTTATTCACAGGTATTTTCTTACAAAGTTGTTACTTCCTAATAAAGAAGATTAGTAAGAAACAAGCGAAGCCTCCGTGTCCTCTGTCTTCTTAATAAAAGCCTATGTCTCTGTGTTTAAATCGATGCCGCATGGTAACTATCAACTGTCAACTCTCCCGGCACTGTTTTACAGAGCGTAAGATTATCAAGATAATACACTAATACTTTATATATAAATAATTATGGTAAGAAGAACAATTCAGGTAACAAACATCGGCAGAGGATCGCTGAAGCATGCGCTTGCGTGCTTCCTCCTTCTGCTTGGAGGCCCGGCGGTATTCGGGCAGACCACTATAAAAGGAAAGGTGGTCGATGCACGGACGAGCGAATCCATTATCGGAGCGTCCGTCGAACTTAAATCGAAGGCCGGCGGCGGGGTAGTGACCAACCTCGACGGCGCATTCACATTGAGCGTATCCGAAGAACTTCCGGTAACGCTCCGGGTGAGCTTCATCGGCTACAGGCAGCAGGACATCGACGTCTACGAAGCCGGCGAACCGGTAACGGTCGAACTGTTGGAGGATTACAATCTGTTGAACGAAGTGGTGGTCGTGGGCTACGGCACGCAGAAGCGCAAAGAGCTGACCGGCTCCGTCACCACCATCTCCAAAGAACGGCTGGCGCAGCCCGTGATCTCGGTGAACAGCCTGCTGAGCGGTGCGGCCGCCGGCGTCAACATCAGTGAAGGCGGACAACCCGGTTCGACTTTCAGTGTACGCATCCGTGGCGGAAACTCGATCAATGCGGGCAACGAGCCGCTATTCGTCATCGACGGCGTGATCCTTTACGGGAATAGCGCCACCGATGCGGGGGTGAGCCAACTCACGGCAAGCCTGAATCCGCTGGCGGCCATCAACCCGAACGATATCGAGAGCATCGAGATACTGAAAGACGTATCGGCAACGGCCATCTACGGTTCGCGCGGCTCCAACGGCGTGGTCATCATCACCACCAAGAGCGGGCAGCGGGGCAAGGACAAGATCGAGTACCAGTACTCCATCGGCTGGCAGCAAGCATCGAAGAAGCTCGACCTGCTGAACGGAACGGAATGGGACGCCCTGTACAGGGAGATTGGAGGCGAATACCCGGCAGGATACACCCCGGGAGCAAGTTACGACTGGCAGGACGAAGCCCTGCGCACGGCAACTGTGCAGACGCACCAGATCTCATTGAGCGGCGGCGACGAGAAGACCCGCTACCTGATCTCGGGTAACTTCACCGACCAGGACGGTATCTTGCTGAACACCGGACTGAAACGCTACACGGGCCGCCTGAACCTCGACCGCAACCTGCGCGACAACCTCAACGTGAGCCTCAACCTGAACGCCAGCAAGCTGAACCAGCACGGGTTGAACAATTATCCTACTTACGCCGGCTACGGAAATCCGCTCGAAGCGGTCATCCGCAATTCGCCGCTGAACCCCATCTACAACGCGGACGGAACGTTCAACTACCACAACATCTTCGAGCGAGGCGACCTGAGGAGCGGAGACGTTACGACCAATGCCATCGCCGACCTGGTGAACACTACCGCACAGAACATCACCAACTCACTGTTGGGTAATTTCGCGTTGCGTTACACCGTTATACCGGGGCTGGAGTTGAAGCTGAGCGCCGGAACGAACATCACCAACGCCACGCAGAACTTTTACGCACCTTCCAGTACGGCCGGAGGCTTCGGGGCGACGAACGGATACGCGAGTGTAGGAAACCGCCGCACGGACGTATGGCAATACGAGTACACACTGAACTATACGAAGCAACTCGGCAGGGATCACTTCCTGAACGCACTGGCCGGGTACACCACCCAGAACACAACGACGGAATACGCCGTGGCACAGGCTACGAACTTCGCCAACGAACAGGTGCTATGGCACAGCCTGCAAAGCGGTAATACGTTCGTCAAACCCTTGTCGGGAGCCTCGGAAAGCATCCTGCACTCGGTCATCGGCCGACTGAACTACACCTTCAGGCAGCGATACAACCTGACCGCCACATTCCGTGCCGACGGTTCGTCGCGCTTCGCCAAGAACAACAAATGGGGATATTTCCCCTCCATCGGCCTTTCGTGGAACATCAGCGAAGAAGCGTTCCTGCGGAGGATCAGGAACCTCGATGAACTCAAGCTGCGCGCCAGCTTCGGAACGGTAGGCAACCAGGAGATCGGCGACTATAAATACGAAGCCCTCTACGGCACCACGAACGTGAACGACAGCAACCGCAACCAGGTCTATTCTTTCGGCGGACAGTTGACCACAGGCTACCTGCGCACCAACCTGGAGAATCCCGACCTGAAGTGGGAACAGACTGCTTCCTATAACATAGGTATAGACGCCAGCCTCTTCCAACACCGGTTGAGCTTCACCGCCGACGTGTATTACAAGAAGACCACCGACCTGCTGCTCAATACGCCTACACTTATACAGACCGGATTCAGCACCCGCCTGCGCAACGTGGGCGACATCAGCAACAAGGGACTGGAACTCGAAGCGCGCGGCGTCATCATCGACCGGAAAGACCTGAAATGGGACCTCACCGCCAACTTCGCCAAGAACATCAACCGCGTGCTGTCGCTGGCGCCGGGACAGGAGAACATCGGAACGACCATCTTCGTAGGACAACCTCTGGGCGTGCATTACCTCGTTGAATCCGCCGGCATCGTGCAGACACCGGAAGAAGCCGCGAAGACCGTCGGCCCGTCGTGGAAACCGACGGTTGAGGTGGGAGACGAGAAGTTCGTCAACCAGAACGGCGACGACGTGGTGAACGAGACGGGCGACCGCGTCATCCTCGGCACCTCAAACCCCGACGTCACCTACGGGTTCTCCACTACACTGACATGGAAAGCCCTCAGCCTGTTCGTCGCTTTCCAGGGCGTGAGCGGTAACCAGATCTACAACTCGCTGCGCCAGTCGCTCGAATCGCCCAACACGTCGAACAACGGACTGGCTACGCTCGTCGACCGCTGGACGTCGGCCAACCCCTCCACGACCATTCCGAAAGCGTCGAAAACCTCATCCACTTTCAACACAAGCCGCTTCCTGGAAGACGGCGCTTACCTGAGGTTGAAGAACATCACGCTGACTTACGCCCTCCCCGCGAGGATACAAGCGCTGCCCACAGCCCGGATCAGCCTGTTCGCATCGGCGCAGAACCTGCTTACATTCACCAAGTTCACCGGATACGACCCGGAAACGGGTGGAGGCTTCGGTTACCCGCAGGCGAGAACCGTCTCACTGGGCGTGAACCTGTCATATTAAGTAAGAACAATTAAAAGCATATAAGATATGAAAGCATATAGTATAAAAGAATGGAAGAATGGCTGGCTTTTACTCTTAGGCCTGTTCATCGCAAGCTCGTGCAGCGACCTGGACGTAACCGCCCTCGGACAGCTCTCGGACAGTAACTTCCCCCAGACGGAGGAAGATGCCGTAGCCCTGGCCAACGCCGTCTACTACCCCAATGTGAGGATCAGTACAGCCCTGGGCTACGTGTTCGACCTGACCACCGAACTGGAAGCGAACGCCGAACAGGAGAACAGCGGCGGCGACCTGCTGGGACGCATGAAGTGGGACCCAAGCAACAGCTACGTGGCCACGGTGTGGCAAAACCTCTACGAGATCGTGACACGCGCCAACGACGTAGTCGACAAGGTAGGCGAAGCGACCGACCTGCGCAGACGGCTCTCCGGCGAAGCCCGCTTCCTGCGTGCGTACGCCTACTTCTATCTGGTGCAGGGCTGGGGCGAAGTGCCGCTCGTACTGCACAACGCCGAAGCGGCGGACGCCCTGCGTGAAGATGTGGAAGTAGTGTACGGCCAGATCGTGGAAGACCTGGAATACGCTGCTTCCGTACTGCCTGCCGCCGCCGAGTATGGCAATACCGACAAGGGACGCGCCACCAAAGGAGCCGCCCTGGCCTACCTGGCCAAGGTCTATCTGGTATGGGGACAGACTTCCAAGAACACCGGAGCCGCTAAAGAGCGTTACACCAAGTCGGTGGAATACGCCAACCAGGTGACGGGCTACGCCCTTGAAGAAGTCTTCCTCGACAACTGGAACAACAACAACCGCAACGGCAAGGAAGCCATCTTCTCCGTGCAACACCTGCAAGGCCAGTACGCAGCCGGCGACGGCGGGAACCACCTGGCGCACTGCGCTTTCGTCGGCGGCTTCTCCAACAATAGTCTCCCACACGTCTACGCCACGAGCGACAAATGGTACGAGGACTTTGACGACGCCGACCAGCGCAAGCGGGGTACTTACCTGAAGGAGTACACTTTCAGCGAAGACCAGGGTAGTTTCAAGGCCGGCGAAACGTTCACTTTCGACCGCGTACGCTACCGCAAGTATATCGACACCACACAAGTCGCCGGCGGTTATGCGGCCAACACGCGCGACATCAACCGCACCGTCATCCGCTACGCCGAAGTGCTCCTGCTCAAGGCCGAAGCGATCAACGAACGCGACGGCGGCCCCAACGCGGAAGCCTACACGGCGATCAACCAGGTGCGCCGGCGCGCTTTCCGCCAACCACTCAACACGCCTTCGGCGCTGGCCGACCTTTCCGCCGGACTGGACTATGCCGGCTTCAAAGCGGCCATACAACAGGAACGTGTCTTCGAACTGACCTACGAGCAGAACCGCTGGACGGACCTCGTACGCTGGCGTATCTTCGTAAAGACGGTGAAAGAGGCCGTAACGAACGGCTGGATCGAGTCGAAATACGAGAAGCAGAACGTGAAACAACACTACTACCGCTTCCCCATCCCGAAAGCGCAACGCGACATCAATCCCGAACTCTGGCAGAACTATGGCTACGACGGGTATGATGAAAGCAAAACGGGAGCCAATCCGTACGCCGGGTTTGAATAGTTAGAAGATAGAAGTTAGATAGTTCATAAACAGATGAGCCGGAAATATCGTCTTTGGGTGATGTTCCGGCTCGTTCTTTGTTTAAACGCCACGGAGGAATATATGTGTTTTAATCTTATTTAACCCTGGCGGTACGTTGTTGAATAAGATTATATAATAAGTTTGCTAAATCTTAAATGGAAAGCGAATGAAAAATAAGATTGTTTTTATTACGGGAGCCAGTAGCGGTATCGGGGAGGCTTGCGCACGGAAATTCGCTTCGCAGGGAGCCGGTCTTATATTGAACGCCCGCGATATGTCGAAGCTGGTGGAATTAAAGAATGAGCTGACGGAAAAGTATGCCGTGCGGATCCATTTGTTACCTTTTGACGTACGCGATAGAAATGTAGTAACACATGCGCTCCAATCTCTTTCCGACGAATGGAAGGATATTGATATCCTTATAAATAATGCCGGACTGGTTATCGGAGTAGACAAGGAATACGAAGGTAGCCTGGACGAATGGGATATTGTGATCGATACGAATATCAAAGGATCACTGGCCATGGTACGGTTGATTGTCCCGGGCATGCTGAAGAGAGGTAGCGGACATATTATCAATATAGGTTCTATTGCGGGTGAGGCCGCGTATCCGGGTGGTAGCGTGTATTGCGCGACGAAAGCCGCTGTCCGGATGTTATCGGATGGTCTGCGAATAGATCTTGTCGACACCCCGCTACGGGTAACAAACATCAAACCGGGTATGGTGGAAACGAACTTCTCCGTGATACGTTATCGTGGAGATAAAGAAACGGCCGACAACTTCTATAAAGGCATACATGCGCTGACGGGTGATGATGTAGCCGAATCCGTCTATTTTGCAGCGACAGCGCCGCCGCATGTTCAAATAGCCGAGATACTTGTAATGCCGACAAATCAAGCGACGGGAATAATCTCGTTCAAAAAAAATGTGGAATAAACAAGGATTTGTGTTATCTTTGACACGTTGAATCTGAATTATTAATTTATAAAATACGGATAGTAATGAAGAAACTGATAATTTTAGGTATGGGAGTATGCGTAGCGTTAGCTTTTACTTCATGTAAATCAAGCGAAAGCGCTTATAAAAAAGCTTATGAGAAAGCGAAGGAACAAGAACTTGCCTCTTCTCAACAAGTCGCTCCGGTAGAAACGCCTTCGATAGCAGCGCCTCCGGTGGTAGCGCCTCCGGTGGTTGTTGAAAGAACTCCGGTCGCTCCTGAAGCCGGTGTACGTCGGGAAAAGGTCACATTGATTTCCGGTGACGACCTGAAAGATTACAGTGTAGTATGCGGTAGTTTCGGACTGAAAGTGAATGCGGAAGCATTAAGGGATTACCTGGTTGGACAAGGCTACAATGCGGTCATTGCATTTAATGTGGAAACGGCTATGTATCGTGTGGTAGCAGGTACTTATCCGGACAGGTCCTCGGCAATTGCGGCACGTAATGCTCTCAAGAACAGATATCCTAATCGCAAAGATTTTCAGGGCGCCTGGTTGCTGTACAGGCTTTACTGATAACATTATAGAAATGCAGATCAACGCAGATTGCGCAGATTGATATCATCATGATCTTGATCTGTGTCAGTCTGCGTTTTTAAATTTAAATACAAGAACTTATGTCTACAATATCAGGATGGCTGTAAGCTACTTACAAGTTGAGAACCTGACGAAATCGTTTGGCAGCCTCGTGCTTTTTCAGGACGTCTCTTTTGGTATTCTTGAAGGACAACGGGTAGGACTGATCGCAAAGAATGGAGCAGGAAAAACAACTTTATTGAATATGATCGCGGGTGAAGAAGGATGTGATCATGGAAAGATCACGTTTCGCCGTGACCTGCGTGTGGGATACCTTCCGCAAAATCCGGAGTATCCCGAAGAACTGACGGTTCTGGAAGCCTGTTTCTATCATGGGAACAGTGTCGTGGAACTGATAAAGGGATATGAACAATGCATGGAAACAGAAGGGAATCCCGGATTGGAAGATATCCTGGATCGTATGGAGCGCGAAAAGGCTTGGGATTATGAACGAAAAGCGAAACATATCCTGACCCAATTAAAGATATGTGATCTCAATCGGAAAATGAATCAACTATCGGGTGGGCAACTTAAGAGGGTAGCATTGGCGAATACGCTGATAACGGAACCGGAATTGCTGATCCTCGATGAGCCGACAAACCATTTGGATCTGGATATGATCGAATGGTTGGAAGGTTACCTGCAACGCTCAACGCTGAGCCTGTTGATGGTAACCCACGACCGGTACTTCTTGGATCGGGTGTGCTCCGAGATCATCGAGATAGACAATCATCGGATATATTCATATAAAGGTAGTTATAGCTATTACCTGGAAAAGAGGGAAGAGCGGGTTTCGGCTATCCATACGGAAATAACACGGGCGAACAACTTATATCGTACGGAGTTGGAATGGATGCGGCGCATGCCTCAGGCTCGCGGGCATAAAGCCCGTTATCGTGAAGAGGCTTTCTATGAATTGGAGAAAGTCGCCAGGCAACGGATAGACAATTCAAATATGAAGCTGGAAGTGAAGGCTTCATATATTGGTTCTAAGATCTTTAATGTAGAACATCTCTATAAAAGTTATGACGGCCTGAAGATTCTGGATGATTTCTCGTATGTCTTTTCCAGGTATGAGAAAATGGGAATTGTGGGGAATAACGGGACAGGAAAATCTACTTTTATCAAAATACTGTTAGGTGAGGTGAAACCGGACGGCGGAACGGTGGATATGGGTGAAACTGTACGTTTTGGATACTACTCGCAGGAAGGATTGAACTTTGATGAACAGATGAAAGTGATTGATGTGGTCCAGGATATTGCTGAAGTGATTGAAACGGGCAATGGAAAACAACTGACCGCTTCGCAATTCCTGCAACATTTTCTGTTTACTCCCGAAACTCAACATAGTTATGTGTATAAGTTAAGTGGAGGAGAAAAACGCAGGTTGTATCTTTGTACGGTACTGATGCGTAACCCGAATTTCCTGATCCTCGATGAGCCTACCAATGATCTGGATATTGTGACACTGAACGTGTTGGAAGAATATCTGAGAAGCTTTAAAGGCTGCGTCATCATAGTATCGCATGACCGTTACTTCATGGATAAGGTTATAGACCATCTGTTGGTCTTCAACGGACAAGGCGATATCCGGGATTTCCCCGGCAATTATAGCGATTACCGTGATTGGAGATCCGCTCACGCAGAGAAAGAAAAGGAAGCGGAGAAGCCACAGGAAGAAAAGACCTCACGTGTCCGGTTAAATGAAAAAAGGAAGATAAGCTTCAAAGAAAAACAGGAGTTCGAACGCCTGGAAAAGGAAATCGCCGGTCTTGAAGATGAAAAGAAACGATTGGAAGAAGCGCTATGCAGCGGAACACT
>JAIRKY010000048.1 GCA_031259755.1 Mediterranea sp. (in: CFB group bacteria)
GCGTGTGGTTAGTCGATCTCGAGAATCCCTACAACAACGATTTTGTAGTAGCCAACCAGTTTACTGTTATTGAAAACGGCCACAACAAACGTCCCGATGTCATATTGTTTGTGAATGGCATCCCGCTGGTGGTCATCGAACTGAAAAACCCTGTCGATGAAAACGCCACCGTGCAGGCTGCTTTCCGGCAGATTGAAACGTATAAAACACTGATTCCCGGACTTTTTACTTACAATACTTTTGTGATTATTTCCGACGGGTTGGAAGCCAAAGTAGGCTCTGTTTCGTCCGGTTTCAGCCGCTTCATGGCGTGGAAATCGGCAGACGGAAAGGCCGAGGCTTCGCATTTGGTAAGCCAATTGGAAACCTTGATAACCGGAATGCTCAACAAGGAAACGTTACTCGATTTTATCCGTCATTTTATCGTTTTCGAGAAATCGAAAAAAGAAGATGCACAAACAGGCATTACCACCATTTCTACGGTCAAGAAAATAGCAGCCTATCATCAGTATTATGCCGTCAATCGCGCGGTAGAATCTACTTTGCGAGCTTCGGGATATACAAAAGATAAAAATATCGTTGCCGAACCGCCCGAAAGTTATGGCGTACGCGGTGTAAAATCGCAACCCGTTGGCGACCGTAAAGCCGGTGTCGTATGGCACACGCAGGGTAGCGGTAAATCATTGTCGATGGTGTTTTATGCCGGAAAGATAGTGTTGGCAATGGATAACCCTACCATCGTGGTAATTACCGACCGCAACGATTTGGACGACCAGTTGTTCGACACCTTTGCTGCTTCCAAGCAACTGCTTCGTCAGGAACCGGTGCAGGCCGAAGACCGAGAGCAATTGAAAGCCTTGCTGAAAGTAGCATCGGGTGGCGTAGTATTTACTACCATACAAAAATTCCAGCCCGAAGAAGGAAATGTATATGAACAACTGTCCGACCGTGAAAACATTGTGGTGATTGCCGACGAAGCACACCGTACACAATACGGGTTTAAAGCAAAAACCATTGACGATAAAGATGCTGCCGGAAATGTAATTGGCAAGCGGATGGTATATGGTTTTGCTAAATACATGCGAGATGCTTTACCCAATGCCACTTATTTGGGATTCACCGGAACACCCATTGAAAATACGGATGTAAATACCCCTGCTGTATTTGGGAATTATGTAGACATATATGATATTACTCAGGCTGTGGAAGATGGCGCTACCGTTCGTATCTTCTACGAAAGCCGTTTGGCAAAAGTGAACCTGAGCGAAGAAGGGAAAAAGTTGGTGGATGAATTGGACGAGGAACTCGACCAGGAAGATTTGACGATGACGCAAAAAGCCAAAGCAAAATGGACGCAACTCGAGGCTTTGGTGGGAAGTGAAAACCGTGTTAATACCATTGCACGGGATATTGTAGCGCATTTCGAGCAACGGCAGGCCGTGTTTGAAGGAAAAGGAATGATTGTAACCATGAGCCGGCGTATTGCAGCGGAGCTTTACAAAGCTATTATCCAAATACGTCCTGAATGGCATTCTGATGAGTTGGGTAAAGGCGTTATCAAAGTGGTAATGACCTCTTCATCATCTGATGGACCTGCAATAGCGAAGCATCATACAACCAAAGAACAACGCCGCGCGCTGGCCGAACGAATGAAAGATCCCGACGACGAACTGAAGTTGGTCATTGTGCGTGATATGTGGCTTACCGGATTCGATGCACCCAGTATGCACACCTTGTACCTCGACAAACCCATGAAGGGACACAACCTGATGCAAGCTATTGCCCGTGTCAACCGCGTGTATAAAGATAAACCCGGTGGATTGGTAGTCGATTATCTGGGTATTGCTTCCGAACTGAAACAAGCACTTTCATTCTACTCATCGGCAGGAGGGAAAGGCGACCCGGCAACTGCTCAGGAACAAGCCGTGCAACTGATGCTTGAAAAATTAGAAGTCATCGCGCAAATGTATCATGGCTTCGAGTATGAAGAATATTTTGATGCGGACACCTCCAAAAAACTGTCTTTGATTTTGGCTGCCGAAGAACATATTTTGGGTTTGGAAGACGGAAAAAAACGCTACATCAACGAAGTAACTGCATTAAGCAAGACCTTTGCCATAGCCGTTCCTCACGAGCAAGCGATGGATGCGAAAGATGAAATCGCATTTTTTCAGGCAGTAAAAGCCCGTTTGGCAAAATTCGATGGAACAGGTTCGGGCAAAACGGACGAGGAAATCGAAACCACCATTCGGCAAGTTATCGATAAGGCTTTGGTTTCTGAGCAAGTTATAGATATATTCGATGCAGCCGGAATCAAAAAACCGGATATTTCCATTCTTTCGGAAGAATTCCTGATGGAGTTGAAAGGAATGGAGCACAAAAACGTGGCTTTGGAAGTGTTGAAAAAATTACTGAACGACGAAATCAAAGCACGTGCAAAAAAGAATTTGGTTAAAAGCAAAACCTTGATGGAACTGCTTGAAAACTCCATCAGGAAATACCATAACAAAGTTCTGACAGCTGCCGAAGTTATCGACGAACTCATTCATTTGAGCAAAGACATCGTGGAAATAGACAACGAAGCTAAAACCTTAGGGTTGACCGATTATGAATATGCTTTCTATACGGCTGTTGCTGACAACGACAGTGCACGCGAGTTGATGCAACAAGATAAATTACGGGAATTGGCCGTTGTGCTGACGGAAACAATCCGTCAAAATACTTCCATTGACTGGACAATCAAAGAAAGTGTTAAAGCCAAGTTGAAAGTAGCAGTGAAACGGATACTGCGTAGATATGGTTATCCGCCCGATATGCAAATGTTGGCTACGGAAACGGTATTAAAGCAGGCGGAATTAATAGCAAACGAATTGACAAAATAGTATAGATAAGATTGATTTAAATTACCAAAAAGGAATTAAATATCATGATTACCAAAGACGAACTCAAACATATCCTCACCGATACAGAAAGTTATCACATTGAACGGACAGTTTCGATCGACAATGCCGATAAGTTCTGTCAAGCTATCTGTGCATTTTCCAACGATCTTCCGGGAAGTGGCAATAATGGTTACCTGATTATCGGTGCACATGATAACGGAAAACTGTCCGGTTTGAAAGTCAATGATAAACTATTGCTTCAAATCAGTAATATTCGTACAGACGGAAATATCTTGCCCCAACCTGTAATGATGGTTGAGAAGTTCAGTTTTGAGGACGGTGATGTGTTAATAGCAGAAGTTCAACCGTCGGAGTTTCCGCCTGTGCGCTATCGCGGACGGGTTTGGGTACGTGTAGGGCCTCGTAAAAGCATAGCTTCGGAGGCTGAAGAGAAGATATTGACCGAACGGCGGCTCTATAATGTCCATACTTTTGATGCCATGCCTTGTTTGGGAACAACTATGGCAGATATAGATGTATCTCTTATCAAACGGGAATTTCTTCCCAAAGCAGTAGCCGAAGAAGTACTGGTTGAAGATAAACGTCCCATCGAAGAACAGCTTGCATCGCTTGGGTTCTACGATTTACGCTATAACTGCCCGACAAATGGTGCCATTATTCTGTTTGGCAAAAATCCTGAGCGATATCTGCATGGTTCCTACGTTCAATACGTCCGGTTCAAAGGCAAAGACAGGGCAGGCGACATCATCAATGAACATAAATTCAGTGGAAATCTTTGCAAGGAACTGGTGAAGATAGACACATTCATTGAAACCAGCATTTCACAAAAACGCCCGATTCCGGTAAGTGTGTTAAGGGAAGAGACCGTTTCCAAATATCCGTATTGGGCTACACGCGAGCTACTGATGAACGCTATCATGCACCGTGATTATGAAACCAACGCCCCAGTACAATTCTACGAATACGACGACCGGATTGAAGTTCAAAACCCCGGTGGATTATATGGAAAAGTTAGCCCTGCCAATTTCCCTAATGTTAGCGACTATCGCAATCCATTTATAGCCGAAGCCATGAAGATCTTGGGTTATGTCAACCGTTTTAGCCGTGGCGTATATCGGGTTCAAAAGGAATTAGTAGAAAACGGTAACGGTGAAGCCTCTTTTGATTTTTCTTTGATTACCGTTTTCAGGGTAGTAGAAAAGGTCTCAGGAAAGTACTTTGAGGCGGGTTTTGGGTCGGATAATATACAAGAAGCCCCAGAAACTACCCAGAAACTACCCAGAAACTACCCGGGAAAGAATATTGAAAATTATTGAAGAAAATCCCGGTGTCACTCGCAAAGAACTATCAGTAATCCTTGAAATAACCACAGATGGAGTCAAGTACCATTTACAGAACATGGTTCGTGAGGGCATTATCAAACGAGAAGGTTCTGACAGATCTGGGAAATGGGTAGTATTATAAAATAAAAACAGAAAAGACACATAGCAACCATGTCAAAGGCGCAACTCAAGAAACACTTCTCTGACCTTACTAAGGAACAGGTCATCGAAGTTATATTAGAACTCTACGATACTCGCAAAGAGGCCAAGGAGTATCTGGAATTTTACCTTAATCCAGACGAGGACGCAAAGTTGGAAGAATACAAAAGAATCATCCGCGACGAGTTTTTTCCTAAACGGGGGGAACCTAAATGCCGCTTCAATATCTGCAGGCAAGCCATATCGGATTTCAAGAAACTAAATCCACATCCGGCTTGTCTTACAGACCTGATGCTGTATTATATCGAAACGGGGTGTGAAATGACCAGTTTGTATGGCGATATGTGGGAACAATATTACACCACGCTGGAGACTAACTTTGGCAAGGCAATGGAGTTGATCGCTAAATTAGGATACACAGGGCAATTTAGCGAACGGATTGAGCGGATGTTGAAGTCAGTAGAAGATTGTGGATGGGGATTCCCTGACACATTGTATGACATCTATTATGAATACAAATAGTTGTTTTTCCAAACAAGCAACAAGTGAGTTGAATTTCGCCATTCATTGTAAACCCGAAGTATCGAAATTGCAAATAAATTCAACTCACAAATGACTGAATCCGAATTAATAAAGCGAGTTGCCGAACTGGAAGCAAAGAATCTTGAGTTGTCAGAAGAAAACGATAGATTGCGGCAAATGCTAGGCTTACCTTTGCAAAAACCTTCTCTCAAAGAGGGGGTTCAGATACAAAACATTCAAGAACCGATTAACATAGAAACATCACCTCAATCTACGATAAACAAATACAGCTCTCCGGATGAAAAAATAGAATTGTTTCAGTCGTTATTCCGAGGACGAACAGATGTATATGCCAAACGCTGTTATAGCAAAAAGCATGGGAACAGTTATTATATCCCGGCATGTAAAAACGAATGGGTAAAAGGACTTTGTGACAGAGCACGAGTCAAATGCAAAGATTGCCCTAATCGGGACTTATTATCTTTGGAAAAAAAAGTTATAAATACCCATCTACGGAATAAAGATGAACATGGAAGCGGAATTATTGGAATCTACCCGCTTCTACAGGATGAAACTTGCCTATTCCTTGCTGTTGATTTCGATGAAGAAAAATGGAAAGAAGATATAACTGCATTTCGTTCAGTATGCACTTCTTATGATATCCCTATCGCCATAGAACGTTCCCGTTCTGGAAATGGTGCCCACGCTTGGATTTTCTTTGATGAGCCAGTTTCGGCAGTATCTGCCAGAAGGCTTGGAAATGCGCTTTTGACAATGGCCATGACTGTCCGACATGAAATACGCTTCACTTCGTATGACCGGATGTTCCCCAATCAAGACTTCATGCCAAAGGGCGGTTTCGGTAACCTGATTGCTTTGCCTTTACAGGGAGGAGCACGAAAAAATGGGAATAGCGAATTTGTCGATGAAAACTTTCATAGCTACCCTGACCAATGGGATTATTTGGCAGCCATCAGAAAGATGAATTCGGATGAAATAAAGAAGGGGCTTGCCATATTGTGTGAAGGAAATGGATTGGGAGAGCTTGGAATCTTAGAAAACAACAATGAAGAGACTTCCCTCCCATGGGAAAGCAGAAAAGAAAACAACAACCTTAAGAAGAATGATTTCCCAGATAACTTGATTATCATTGAAGCCAACCGGTTGTACATCTCTAAAGAAGGAATCACTCCCCGTGCACTTAACCGCATCAAGCGGTTGGCAGCTTTCCAGAATCCATTATTTTATAAAACACAAAAGATGAGGATGTCCACTTACGGCATTCCCAGAATCATTTACTCGTTGGAAGAAACAGATGGGTACGTAGGCATTCCCAGAGGTTGCCATACTGCACTTACGCATCTACTTGACAAATCAAATATTGAATATACTTTTGATAATAAACGAAACGAAGGAAGACCGATTAACATCAACTTCAAAGGATCACTTCGTGAGGAACAACAATTAGCCGCAAGTGCTTTACTCCAATATGAGAACGGTATTCTATCTGTCCCGACTGCTTTTGGAAAAACAGTTATCGGAGCCTCGCTTATCGCAAACAGGAAATGTAATACGCTGGTATTAGTTCATCTACAAACCTTATACGACCAATGGAAGAAATCCTTGGAACAATTCCTTGAGATAAATGAATCCTTGCCCGAACAGGAGAAAAAGCGGGGACGAAAAAAGGTTCGAGCTATTATTGGACAAATAGGTTCAGGGAAAAACACAGCATCCGGCATTATTGATATTGCACTTGTCCAAAGTTTAGTTCATGAAAACGAGGTGGATGATATCGTGAAAGAGTATGGGATGGTAATTGTAGACGAATGCCATCATGCTTCCTCGCTTAATTATGAGAATGTACTTGGTGCAACAAGCGCCCGATATGTTTATGGGTTAACAGCAACTCCCCAACGGCAAGACGGACAACACCCGGTTACCTTTATGCAATGCGGACCGATACGATACAGCGTTAGCGCAAAGGAGCAGGCCGACAAACGAAACTTTGAACATTATATCATACCTTGCTTCACCGGATTCAGGAGACCTCTTACTCAAAATGAATCCGATTGGCATATCACCAAAATATTTGCAGCTCTTGCGGAGAACGAGCTTCGCAACCAACAAATAGCAACTGATGTAAAAGAATCATTACTAAACGGAAGAACTCCTATTATCCTTACTCAGCGTAAAGAACATGTTATGCGACTGACTGCTCTTCTTGAAGGTCAAGTAGATGCACACATTATTACATTAGTTGGTGCTGATTCGGCAAAAGTAAAAAACAAGATGGTTGAATCCCTTACTCTAATCCCGCATGATGAAAAACTTGTACTAATCGCAACAGGTAAATACATAGGAGAAGGATTTGACTATCCTCGTTTAGATACGCTATTTCTGGCATCTCCGATTGCATGGAAAGGGACATTGGCTCAATATGCCGGACGACTACACCGAGAATATCCCGGCAAACAAGATGTGATCGTCTATGATTATGTCGATATTCACATTCCTGTTTTAGAAAGAATGTATCATAAACGGTTGACAGGTTACGCTCAAATCGGCTACAAAGTATTATCTTCAAAGAATGAACCGGATAGGATCAGCATGATTTACGACTGTAATACATTTATACCTGCCATCCGGGATGATTTTGGCGAAGCGAGAAAAGAAATTCTAATAGCAAGTCCATATATACTGAAAAAACAAATCAGCACAGTGTTTGAATGGTTGAAAGAACCTTTGTTGGCAGGAGTTTTAATTACCATCATTACTCGTCCGGTAGAATCATACAAAGATCAAGAACAGACAAGAAAATGTATTGAACTTCTCCATGCAAGGTTCAAAGTCATACAAGAATCGGATATCTATCAAAAATACATCATTATTGATAACCGGCTCGTTTGGTATGGGAGCATCAGTCTTTTCGATACTGGAGATTCGGATGATACTATTATGCGGTTAGAATCAAGAGAATTAGTAGAAGAATTGGCAGCCGAAAGGATAAAAACCATGAAGAATGACTATCTTTGTCCCTACAAACCATTTGTAACCCCAATGCGATAACAGTCAAGAAACCAACGAACTAAAGTTGATTTCCGACCCTTACAAATGGGCTGAAAAAGTAGCGGTACATCGTGTATGTCGAAAGCGCTCATAAACAACAACTTGCATTTGTCCCCAAATTCTGTGAAGTTGTAAAAATGAGGTCTGTACCGTTTAGAGCGTAGAACGCTGTCAATCAATTATGTGAATATGCTGCATCGGAAAGTAACCGCCCATAAACAAGCAAATAACAAAGGCATAATAACCGCTATGATACGCTGTATTGTAGCGGCTTTTCTTTTTCTCTAATTTATTGTTGTTTTGTTATCCGTTATTCCTGACTTCGACAATGCGTCACCCTAAAAATTATTCCAAAAATTTTGGTCAAACAACTGAGCAATTAAAGCCTGTCACAGTGGCTGGGAGCGGCAGGAATCACACGAAATATAACGTTTCACTGTTTCCGGCATACATTCGC
>JAIRKY010000106.1 GCA_031259755.1 Mediterranea sp. (in: CFB group bacteria)
CGTATGCTTCGGCACGGTTCAGGTAAATCTCACCCAAACGGCTGATGACAGGTGAGTGCAGATGGGAATCTTCACCTTCACGAGAGCATTTGGTGATGTAGAACTGTGGATATACACGATTCAGCGTAATAAAATAATCCAGTACACCTGTGTAAGTCTTACCGTTGTAACTGATAGAATAGATCTCTTGCGCTTCATCTATCGGAGTCAACGTATAAGTTTGTTCTCCTTCTTTTTCTTTACAAGTTATGTTGTTACCGGTGCGTGTCACATCCAATTGCGCATAGTTCAAGACAGTTTCCGAGTCTTGCTTAATGAAGCGGAATACTTCTTGATTACTTCCTGCGTATGTGGGTTCAATGAATGCAGCGCGTGCATCGACAATTCTTTTATGATCCGGACGCCAGTCGTTACGTCCTGTTTCGTTCAACAACTCAATGTATTTCGCACTGGCATACATTTCACCCCAACCCATGCCGCCGATATTGGCGTACATACCTCCAACGCCGTAATAATGATCATCACCCGAAAACTCGGAAGCTACGCGCTTAACTACAAATATGGATTCATCATTATTTTCCGGTACGAATGTATTATATTCTATAAATTCGTCGCGTGATAATAAGGTGTAGTTACCCGAACTGATCACCTTGGTAGCATAGTCCGCTGCCAACTGGGCATTTTCCGTGTTCGGATTTTCATAAGTGCCGCTCATATAAAGATATACGCGCGATAGCATGGCTTGCGCCGCTCCTTTTGATGCATAGATCGGGCCTTTATTGATGGTCATCAGGCTTTCCGCTTTTTTCAAGTCGCTGATCACTTGTTCGTAAGTCTCTTTGACCGTTGCCCTGTCGGGCAATAACATCTCTCCCATAATGTCATCCGGAGTGCCGTTTACAATAGGTACGCCCAGGTTCTTGTCCGGAGCCTGGTAATAAGGACGGCCATAAGCGCGGACAAAATAAAAATACATCAGGCCGCGGATATAATAACACTCTCCCAATTGATTATCTATTTCCGCGCTTTGCCCTTCTTCTATCATTTTAATAATATTGGAAGCTTGTGCCACAGCCTTGTACCCGTAGTCCCAGAAGTTTTGCAGACGATAATTCACAGGCGTTCTTGCAAAGGAAATAAATTCATAGAAAGCGTCCGTAGACGAACCGCGGATCATCATGTTGTCTCCCGCGTACTCTCCGCATCGATGCATCGGGTCCGACCAGGCTTTTAACTGTGCATATACACCATTCATTAATGCGTCTAATGAAGCCGAAGGGTCGCCGGTGATCTGTTCTGATGCCATGGAACCGTAAGGTAGACGCTCGATATCGCAAGCTGTCAGTAATGCAGCCGCGAATATAATAGTTAATATTCTTTTCATATGTTGTTCATCTATTGATTAGAAAGTTAAATTAAGACCGAACATGAATTTACGGACAGACGGATATACGGAAGGTCCGGTACTTCCCATGACAGCGCCTTCATTTGAGGTCGGTATTTCAGGATCAACGCCTGAATAATCCGTAATCGTAAACAGGTTTTCACCGTTGAAGAATACGCGCAGGTTTTGAATGTCATATTGGGGTAGCTTGAAATTATAGCCCAATGTCAACGACCGTAACTTCAGGTAATCGCCGTTCTCCAGATAACGCGAGGAGGCAGAGTTTCCTTTATCCTGGTTATTGTATTTCGCAACGGGATGCGTCGCTATATCGCCCGGTTTCTCCCAACGGCTCCATCCTTTTTGTAATTTCATCTGATTACGATCGGTATACGTTCCGTCGGAATCATATTCCTGCCGGGAGTAATTATATATCCTACTTCCGGTGGAAAAACCAAATACCGCGCTCAGATCCACGCTCTTCCAGGTTAATGTGGCGCTGAATCCACCGAACAGGTCTGGAGATGCCGAACCGCATTTGTAGTAGCTTGCTTCTGAAAAATTTGAAGTCGTTTCTCTTCCTCCGCCATCTACATCTTTATACCACATTGGAGCGCCATTGTCCGGATTCACACCTGCCCATTCTTTCAGATAGTAAGTATCTACGGGATAGCCGATCTCGAGAACACGCTGCGCTGAACCGGCAATACCAAGCCCATCGCTGATGATGACCGGATTTACTGCATAGCTGCCGTCCGTATCCTTCTGCTTGTATAGATCCTTTAATTCATTGCTATTGCGCCCGAGGTTCAAGTCCACTCCCCAATTCCAGTCTTTTGTACGGATAATATCACCGCCTATGGATATTTCATAACCTTTGTTAGTCATCTTTCCGATGTTCCTCCAAATCTTTATTACACCGGTGATACCTGTGACAGGCACTTCGTATAAGATGTTATCGGTATTCTTTAAATAGTAATCCAATGTGATACGCAGCCGGTTTTGTAAAAAAGCAGCGTCCAGGCCAATACCTGTTGTGAATGTCTTTTCCCAAGTCAGGTCTTTATTGCCGATCGCGCTGATCAATGCTCCGGAGTTTCCATTATAACTGGAAGCGGAAGATACGGAGTATAAATCGTATTGTGGATATAATGAACCGGGACGATTACCTACGGAGCCATAAGAGGCCCGAACCTTTAAATTATCAACCCAAGGCGCATGAAACCAGTTCTCACGACTGATGATCCAACCTCCACTGAGAGAGAAGAAATTTCCGTATTTGGCATTATCTCCAAAATTGGAAGCGCCATCCCGGCGGAGCGACACTTCTGCCAGATACTTGTTGTCGTAAGCGTATTTCCATTGCGTAAAATAGGATTGGACCGCCCATTCATTGAGACTTCCTTTGGTTCGTTCGGGTTTGGCTACAACATCCAAGATTTCGAAACCGGGTACGAAGCCTGTGCCATAAACATCCAACGTCTTATACCAATAATCATTGAACTCATAAGCCAGCAATCCATTAATGGAGTGTTTGCCAAAACTTTTGTTGACGAGTAACTTCTGGTTTGTATAACGGCGGACTGTTTCCGCACGCCATTCCGTCAGACGGCCATTTACGTTCTCACCACTGTTGGAACGGGGATCGGCATAGTCGTGCGAGGTCGAATTGACATATTTGTAATTGTTGAGAGACTGGAAAGTAAGCCAGTCCGTTATCTTGGCATCAACATCAAAACTACCCATAAATTCATAGAACGCCGATTCCGAATAATTCCATTGCAAATCATACAGATAGTTTGTTGCTGCTGCGTTTACCCAACCACTATAACGATGAGGCGCTAAATTTCCCTGCTCATCATAAGGACTATCCCAGGGTAGCATGGAATACATGGCCGTAACGGAATACTGGCGGTCGTCGATATCACGGCGGGAACCACTAAGAGACGGTTTGACCGTCAACCAGTCATAAGGTTTATAGCTGGTCTTCAGTCGGAAATTGTAACGGTTATAATCGTAACCTTTTACCGCGCCGTCTTCACCATAATATCCCAGTGACAGGTAGGATTGGATCTTTTCATTCCCTCCCTGTAAAGAAAGGTTATAATCCTGGGTAAATCCGGTTTGTGTGGCTAAATCCCACCAATCGAAGTTACTGTTGCGTAACTCCGGTTTCCAGCGTGGAAAAGAGATTGTATTGGCATTTTGGAAAGAAGCGTAATAGTCATATAATTCCGAACCGTTCATCACCTCCAGGTTACCGTTATTCAACTGACTGATACCCATTTTGACCGATGCGTTGATCGACATCTTTTCGGCACGGGAGTTTCTTGTCGTTACAATGATCACGCCATTAGCGCCCTGAGAACCATAAATAGCAGTGGAAGCGGCATCTTTTAAAATAGTTATACTCTCGATATCGGCAGGATTCAACTGGCCTGCATTCGAGCCTACAATAACGCCGTCAATAACCCATAAAGGAGAAGTAACTCCGTTTAACGTCGCCTGCCCGCGAATAACTACGGCTCCGCCGGAACCGGGTTGACCGGAACCGGGAGCTACATATACGCCAGGGACTTTGCCATTCAACATATTTTCTACCGAAGGGGTAGTGATGTCTTTCAATTTGTCGCTCTTGATATTGTTCATAGAGCCGGTCAGACTTTCTTTACGTTGGGTCGTATAACCCACAACGATAATTTCATCCAACATTTCCGAGTCTTCGGACAATCTGATCATCTGTGTTTCTGCGGTAGCTTTTACCTCGATGGTTTCATATCCTATAAAAGATATAACAAGGGTAGCGCCTGCAGGAGCGTCCAATTCGTATTCACCATCAAAATTAGTAATGGTGCCGTTCGTAGTTCCTTTAACTAAAACATTGGCGCCGATGATCGGTTCTCCCGTTTTAGTCTCTAAAATCTTACCTTTGATCTT
>JAIRKY010000136.1 GCA_031259755.1 Mediterranea sp. (in: CFB group bacteria)
GGTTTTAGTCCTTGTTTTTTTGTCTCTAACAAGGCAACCTAATCCTTTGAATAATTCCAGGTATGGATGGATTGAGAAAAATAATTCATATCGATATGGATGCATTTTATGCATCGGTAGAACAACGCGATAATCCGGATTTAAAAGGAAAGCCTATCGCTGTGGGTTATTCCGAGGAGCGGGGAGTAGTAGCCGCTGCCAGCTATGAGGCTCGGAAGTGTGGTGTTCGTTCGGCAATGCCCTCGATAAAAGCCAAACGCTTATGTCCTGACCTGATATTCATTCCCGGTAGAATGGGAGTATACAAAGATGTTTCCTGGCAGATTCACGAGATCTTTCATGAATATACAGACCTGATCGAACCACTCTCGCTCGATGAGGCTTTTCTTGATGTGACAAAGAATAAGCAGAATATTGAATTGGCAGTCGATATCGCAAAAGAGATAAAATGGCGCATTAGGGAAAAATTGGACTTGGTAGCTTCCGCAGGGATCTCATATAATAAGTTTCTGGCGAAAATAGCATCCGATTATCGTAAGCCCGATGGGTTGTGTACGATACATCCCAATCAGGCGATGGATTTTGTTGCCCGGTTACCTATCGAATCATTCTGGGGAGTAGGGGCGGTTACGGCAAAGAAGATGCATGCGTTGGGGATACATAATGGGAAACAACTTCGTGAGTGTTCTGCGGATATACTTATTCGGCATTTTGGAAAAGTAGGAAGTGTCTATTATGACTTCTCTCGGGGAATAGACCTTCGTCTGGTAGAAGCTGTACATATCAGAAAATCGGTAGGTTGTGAAACTACGCTGATGAAAGATATAACTAAAACCTCTGCGGTGATCATTGAATTATATCATGTAGCTACAGAACTTGTAAGACGTTTACAATGCACAGGATTTAGAGGGAATACCCTTACGTTGAAAATCAAGTATCATGATTTTAACCAGATTACCCGCAGCTATACCCAATCTCAGGAGTTAACGACACTTGAAAGAATACTTCCGTTGGCGAAACAGTTACTGAAAGAAGTGGAATATAACACTCATCCTATCCGTTTGATAGGTTTGTCGGTATCTCATCCTATAGATGAACAAGACGGAAATGGTGTGGATAGAGGATTATGGGAACAATTAAGCATCGAATTTAGCGATTGGAAAGATTAGATTACGAATGAGGTCATTCATCATCTTTGAGAGCATTGATTGTTGCCTGTACTCGTTCAGTTGTTGTTACATTCCGAATATATTCGTTGAGCATTCCGGGACTGTTCATGGATACCTGCGTACATTGATAAATCATTCCACTTTTCCGCTTTTCTCGGGCAGAGAAGTGGAACTCTCTCGCTTTACTTTCTTGTGCAATTTGGCGGATGTTGTTTTCGTTAATTCCACTTCCAGGAAGAATAATTATGCGGTTAGCCGCTTTTTGCACCAATTCTTTGAGCAAAGGAAGTCCTTGTAATGCTATAGGCTGTTTCCCCGAAGTCAGAACACGGTTGATACCTAGTGCAATCAACTCTTCCAATGCCCGATGAGGGTCAATACATACATCGAATGCCCGGTGGAAAGTTACGGATAATCCTTGTGCAGCTTCAATCAGCCGTTTAGTGTTAGGAATGTCAATTTGGCCGTCAGGCGTAAGACAACCAAATACGACACCATCTACTCCTATCTGATGCACCATTTGAATATCTCTTTCCATGATACAAATTTCTTGTTCGTTGTACAGAAAATCGCCACCTCTTGGCCGAATTATAGTGTGTAGTTTAATTTGAAGTAGTTCTCTAGCTACCACAATCTCTCCATACGAAGGTGTTGTTCCTCCTTCTAATATTCCTGCGCAAAGCTCTACACGTTGAGCACCGCCATCTTGGGCACTCAAACAACTTTCAACCGAATTGGCGCAAACTTCAAACTGATACATAACTTTAATATGCCATACCGGCACATTAACACATAGGTTAATTCATTCTATTTTGCATAGCTCACAGCCCGTGTTTCACGGATCACTGTGATTTTTACTTGTCCCGGATAAGTCATTTCGTCCTGTATCTTCTTAGCGATTTCTCCGGATAAACTTTCGGTTTGTTTATCGTCAATCTTATCAGCGCCTACGATCACACGCAACTCACGTCCGGCTTGAATGGCATAAGTCTTGGTTACGCCTGGATATGCCATAGCCAGTTTTTCCAGATCGTTCAAACGTTTGATATATGCTTCAACTATTTCACGGCGTGCCCCCGGACGTGCTCCTGAGATCGCGTCACAAACCTGTACAATAGGAGCAAGTAGGCTGGTCATTTCAGTCTCATCATGGTGAGCGCCGATTGCATTGCAGATATCTGGTTTTTCTTTATATCTTTCGGCCAACTTCATGCCCAACAGCGCATGTGGCAATTCAGGTTCTTCATCGGGCACTTTGCCGATATCATGCAATAAACCTGCACGTTTTGCCTTTTTAGGGTTAAGACCAAGTTCAGTCGCCATTACAGCACAAAGATTAGCTGTTTCACGGGCATGCTGTAATAGATTCTGTCCGTATGAAGAACGGTATTTCATTTTACCGATAATACGGATCAATTCAGGATGTAATCCATGGATACCCAAGTCGATTGTTGTACGTTTACCGGTTTCGATAATTTCTTCCTCAACTTGTCTACGTACTTTAGCCACTACCTCTTCAATACGGGCAGGGTGGATACGCCCATCGATAACCAATTGGTGCAGAGCCAAACGGGCGATCTCGCGACGTACAGGGTCGAATGCCGAAAGAACGATAGCTTCAGGAGTATCATCAACTACAATTTCAACCCCGGTTGCAGCTTCAAGTGCACGGATGTTACGTCCTTCACGTCCGATGATTCGTCCCTTGATTTCATCGGACTCGATATGGAATACGGTTACTGAGTTTTCAATAGCGGTTTCTGTAGCGACACGTTGTATGGATTGTACCACAATACGTTTCGCCTCTTTGTTTGCAGTCATTTTAGCATCGTCCATAATATCGTTGATGTATGACTGAGCCATTGTCTTAGCTTCTTCTTTAAGTGACTCTACCAGACGCTCTTTAGCTTCTTCTGCCGATAGTCCTGAGATAGTTTCCAGTTTACTGATCTCCTGCTGTTGAAGCTTGTCCAATTCCTCTTTCTTCTTCTCAATAATAACATATTGATTTTCCAGACTTTCCTTGATGGAATCTACTTCGGTTTTTTTGCGCTGTATTTCTTCCTGGCGTTGGTTGATTACCATTTCACGTTGTTTCAGCCTATTTTCCGCCTGTTGAATCTTTTGGTTACGTATAGAGACCTCTTTTTCAAGGTCTACCTTCTTATTGAGGAATCTTTCTTTTACCTCAAGCAGTTTGTTCTTTTTAATAACTTCTGCTTCTACTTCTGCTTCTTTTAGTATATTGTTGTATTTGGACTTAAGTACGTATCTGAATAGTACGAAACCGATTACTCCGCCTACAAGTAAACATACAACGGATATTACTATTGTTGCTGTCATTTGAATTTAATTTATATATAAATAAAAACGCACTATCAAACTCTCATAGGTACTCATTCCTATAAGCTTGTTCGTAGTGCGTGGATTTTCTTTTATTGTAAGGTATTACTCTTGAAATAGCTTTCGAGTACCCCTGTCAATTCTTCAATCTTTTCAGTATATGGCGCCGTATCATTTCTTTGTTTCTGTTTCAGGGTTTCCAGTGAAAATTCATAGGCTACCATGGCAATAACCTTTTCAAGGTTTAAACTCGGATAATGGGTCCGGTACGCATTTAGTCTGATATTAACCTGCTTGGCCGCTTCTCTAACCATTTCCTCCTCATCTCTGTTGATGGTTAGAGGATAGTTCGTTTCCGCGATCTGTAGGTTTATCTTTATTTTATCGTTCATACATCTCCCCCATACTATTGGTTCTTATCTATTCATTCAATAGAGCGATGCATTTATCGACCTCACGCACTAATTTTGACAATCGCAGCTTCGTTTCTTTCACGTCACTGCCGTTAAGGCTGATTGTCGTCGCTGTTTTTAGGTTAGTATAGTCTGCTTTCAGCTTATCGACTTCTTCCAAAATTCTGGCATTCTTTTCTATTTGTTCTTCAAGAAGTTTTTTAAATCCGTTATTCTCACGCTTCAATTCATCGTGTAAATAGATTAAATGCCTGAGTCTGGCTTCAAAAGTATTTAATAACTTTTCTTCTTCTGTCATTCTACACCAAAATTGCACACAAAATTACGATTAAACACAAGACTACAAAAATTTTTAGCTGGAATTTAGTTCTTAATCATATAAAATTATTGCTGTCCGATAAAATTTTTCAGTGATCATAAAAAAGGGCTAATTCCATTTGTTGGAATCAGCCCTTACTGGTTATTTTTGTTTGTTACCACACAAAACTAAAATAGCCAT
>JAIRKY010000016.1 GCA_031259755.1 Mediterranea sp. (in: CFB group bacteria)
ACTAGTCCCTGGTATGGTTTCACCAAGGCAGGCACTACTACCCCGGACCATATTCTTGCTGCTTGGAATAGTAGCAGTGGCAATGAAGGTTATTCTTGGAAGGACGCTGACGCTAAGTATCCTGCCGCGGGGTACCGTCTCTACGAGTCGGGTGCACTCTACGACACAGGTACGAGCGGCGTCTGTTGGTCTGCGTCACCGTATTACAGTAGCAGCAGCAACTACGCCTCGTACCTGTACTTCTTCAGTGGCTACGTCTGCGTGTCCAACAGCAGCGGCAATCGGGCGTACGGCTTCTCCGTTCGGTGCGTGAAAGAATAAAGGAGAACTCATTTACAGATTTACGATTTACGATTTACGATTTCCATGCGGAGGACGGTTAAACACAGAGACACGGAGGTTTTAATGAAAAAGAAGATGGGGAATACAGAGGCTTCGCCTGGATCTTTTGGGTGTAAAGCGACCATCAGAAGAGAAACATACAGGAACGACGCCCGGGTTCCGGTGTAGCCGTTCCCGTCATATTTGTAATACTTCTGGGCGGTTCATGATGTGAATCACAACCGGCCCGCGTTAATTTGACTCTGGAGACGACCGCCAGGCGTGGCGGCCCTCACTAGTAAGTTTTGTTACAGTTGGCGAATAGCCAAAAAGGCATGAAGCGGAAAAGCAAATGCCGGAATCCCGTCTTTGTTGTGAAACAGGGATGGGGTTTCCATTTACTATTTACCATTTACTATTTACCATTTCGTTGTTTAGAGCCTGTTTAAATTTTAAATCAGAAAACGAATAAAGAGTTTCCGTATCTCCCTGATAGATGCTTTCTTTGAAGTGACCAAACTAAAAAAGAATGTATCGTCGAGATATGATGAGAATAAAACGAATCATAAGCATACCCACATACGTACGCGTGTGCGACTACATGCAAAAGGAAAATTAATGTAAGAAAAGGTTTTTGCTATATAGGAAAAGAAGTGATGATTTGTTTGGCTGTTTGCCGATTAATTTGTTTCTTTGCACCGCTTTCGCGCAATCGCTGTCAAAGAAGAGTTGCTTGACATGTTGCGTTGTAACGATGAACAATTTAAAATAACAGAAAATGGATCTTATTAAAATTGCAGAAGAAGCATTCGCTACGAGCAAACAGCATCCTGCGTTTAAAGCGGGTGACACTGTAACCGTAGCATATCGTATTGTCGAGGGTAACAAAGAACGTGTACAGTCGTATCGTGGCGTTGTTATCAAGATCGCCGGCCATGGCGAGAAAAAACGTTTCACTGTTCGTAAAATGTCGGGAACAGTTGGCGTAGAAAGAATTTTCCCACTTGAATCACCTGCTATTGACAGTATCGAAGTGAACAAGATCGGTAAGGTACGTCGCGCTAAGTTGTATTACCTGCGTGCGCTTACCGGTAAAAAAGCCAGAATTAAAGAAAAGAGGGTTAACTGATCCTCTCTTATTTCCTTCCGTCCGCTCCCCACATCATTTTGGTGCGTAGTGTGTCAAAGAAAATATGGTCGAAACGTTTGACGACTTTAATGCTGTAATCCGCCTTGCGAATCGTCAGGCGGTTATTTTCTTTGCAAGATTCACTGCGCCCATCGATGGCTACCAGGAAGTTATGGCTCCGGCTTTCTACCTCCAACGTAATTTCCCAGTCGTCGCGAATCACGATCGGGCGGACATTTAGGCTATGTGGAGCTACAGGAGTGATGGCGATCGTATTGGACTGTGGCGCGATAACCGGGCCGCCTACGCTTAATGAATAAGCTGTGGATCCGGTAGGAGTAGCGATGATCAAGCCGTCGGCCTGATAGGTGGTCAGATATGCGCCTTTAATAGATGTGTGGATAGTGATCATAGACGAGCTGTCCCTTTTCAATATGGCTATTTCATTGAGCGCGTAAGGAGAAGATTGTAACCGGCGGTCGCTGCTCAAAAGTTGTAACACGCTACGCTCTTCCACTTTGTAGTGGTTGTTATAGATCTCATCCAATGTGATTTCCATTTCTTCGGGCGAAGTATCGGCCAGAAAACCCAATCGCCCGGTGTTGATGCCCAGAATGGGAATGTCTTTCTTTCCTACCCGGCCCGCCGCCTTGAGGAATGTACCGTCGCCACCGACGCTGATGACCATATCCGCCGAAAAGTTATCATCGTCAAACAAACCCGCCACAGGTATTTCCAATCCGAGGTCGGCGGTCAGGAAATGATAGAATTCACGACAAACGTAGGCCTTGGCATTCTTCTTTTTTAGTAGGTTGAACAACGCTTGGACGTAGCATGATTTCTTGGCCTGAAATGTATTTCCAAAGATTGCAAATCTCATTATTTATGTCCTTTTTTAAACGCGGATCTCCGCAGATCATTTATTATAAACCTAACTACCGGTTTCCAGCTCCTGACTTCTAACCACAAATTTCGGCTTTTTTTTTTGGAACGTTGGTATATCGTCGGGAATATTTTGTACTTTTGAGCAAAATCTAAGCGTATAAAAGAGGCCGATCAAAAAAAGGAATGACAAAGTTAAGTGTAAATATAAACAAAATAGCGACGCTGAGAAACGCACGCGGGGGAAACGTACCGGATGTCGTGAAAGCCGCCCTGGATTGTGAGCGCTTCGGAGCCGACGGAATAACGGTTCATCCCCGTCCGGACGAAAGGCATATCCGCCGTGCTGATGTTTACGCGTTGAAACCCTTGCTGAAGACCGAGTTCAACATTGAAGGATATCCGGATGAAACATTCATGGATCTGGTGTTGAAAGTGCGTCCTGACCAGGTGACACTGGTTCCCGATTCGCCGAACCAGATCACGTCCAACGCAGGATGGGATACCAAAAGGAACTTGAGTTTCTTGACCGGAATAGTCGACGCGTTGAGAGAAGCTCAAATCAGAACCTCCATATTCGTCGACCCCTCTGTCGAAATGATAGAATATGCCGTTAAAGCGGGCGCCGATAGAGTGGAGTTGTATACGGAACCATACGCCGTGGGGTATCCGAAAGACAAAAAAGCGGCGGCGGCTCCGTTTGTGGAGGCGGCGCAAGTTGCGCGTAGCTTAGGGATAGGGCTGAATGCCGGTCATGACCTTAGCCTGGAGAACTTGAATTATTTGTACCAAAACATTCCTTGGTTGGATGAAGTATCCATAGGCCATGCGCTGATAGCGGATGCGTTATATCTGGGCTTGGAGTGTACCATTCAGGAATATAAACAATGTTTTCGTTAATGAATACTCATATACTGTTGGCCCAGGCGGCCGCTATGGCAGATTCTCTCGCCACTGAAAATCCTGTGTTAACACCGGTAACCACCCCCGAAGGAATGAACATGTTGGACATGGCGTTCAAAGGGGGCTGGATCATGATCGTATTGGCTCTATTGTCTGCCATCTGTTTTTATATTCTTTTTGAACGGATGTATGTGATCCGTAAAGCGGGCAAAGAAGATCCGATGTTTATGGATAAAATAAAAGACTATATCCTGAATGGTAAAATAAAATCCGCCATTCATTATTGCCGGACAGTGAACACCCCTTCCGCAAGAATGATCGAGAAGGGAATCACGCGTCTTGGACGGCCGGTCAATGATGTACAGGTTGCCATTGAGAATGTAGGGAACATTGAAGTCGCGAAACTGGAAAAAGGACTGAACGTGATGGCTACCATTTCCGGGGGAGCGCCTATGATCGGGTTTCTGGGTACCGTAACAGGTATGGTGCGCGCCTTTTACGAAATGGCAAATGCCGGAAACAATATTGATATTACACTCCTGTCCGGTGGTATCTATGAAGCCATGATCACTACCGTTGGGGGACTTATTGTAGGGATCATCGCCATGTTTGCCTATAACTATCTGGTAGGGCTTGTAGGCGGCGTAGTCAATAAGATGGAGACGAAGACAATGGCTTTCATGGACTTGCTTAACGAACCGGCGAAGAAATAATGCTTAAACGGAGGAATAAAATATCACCGCAATTTAGTATGGCGTCTATGACCGACGTTATATTCTTATTACTCATCTTCTTCATGATCACCTCGACCGTGGTGTCGCCAAACGCAATAAAAGTATTGTTGCCTCAGGGAAAACAGCAAACTTCGGCTAAACCTCTCACGCGGGTCATCATCGATAAAGCGCTGAACTATTATGTCGCTTTCGGCAATGATAAAGAAGAAGCCGTTCAGGAAGAACAGTTGGCTTCCTTCTTACAGCGTGTGGCCGACAGGGAACCTGAAATGTATGTGGCGCTTTATGCCGATGAGTCTGTGCCCTATCGGGAAATAGTAAAGGTGTTGAATATAGCGAATGAGAACCAGTTCAAAATGGTACTGGCTACTCGTCCGCCGGAAAACAGAAAATAACCATGAACCGGGAGAAAAGAGGGCGATTGATGGGGGTAATGGGTGCGCTGGCTGTGCACGCCGCCATTATCGCTCTTTTATTTCTGGTAGGATTTACCATACCTGAGCGTACGGAAGAAAGTGGGATTGAATTGATGCTGGGAAATGTAGCGTCTGCGTACGGTGGCTTTGAACCCTCATCGTTGGTAGATGTAGATGTGCTTTCCAAGCCGGAATTGCCTGCGGAAGCCGAGCCTGTTCCACCAACAGAGCAAGGCTTGTTGACTCAGGAGACAGAAGAAACCGTAGTTGTAGAACCTAAAGCGGAACCTAAGAAAAAAACACCGGAGAAGACCGAAGCGGAAAAGGCGGCGGAAGCAAGAAAGATCGCGGCGGAAAAGACTGAACGCGAGAGAAAAGCCGCCGCTGAAGCGGCAGCCCAAAAGGTAGCCGGCGCATTTGGTAAAGGCGCCCGGATGAATGATAAGGGAACGGCTAACGGAACAGGTGTGGAAGGAAACCCGACGAGTAACGCTACAACCGGAGTGACTGCCGGAACAGGCGGCTATGGCGACTTCAACCTGGGCGGGCGCTCAATTGGGGAAGGAGGTCTACCCCGCCCCGTATATAATGTACAGGAAGAAGGCAGGGTCGTGGTATCTATTACTGTGAACCCGGCAGGAACGGTGATCGCTACCGGTATCGATCGACAGACAAATACGGTGAACCCGGCGCTTCGCAAGGCGGCGGAAGAAGCTGCGAAAAAGGCGCGGTTCAATGCGGTCGATGGAGTAAATAACCAAACGGGTACCATCACCTATTATTTTAATTTGAAGTGAGGAAGCAGGTAAACTATAAACTTAAAACGATAAACTCAAATGGGTACTATTTGTGTATTTTTTGCGGATGGCTTTGAAGAGATCGAAGCTTTTACCTCGGTTGATGTCCTGAAACGTGCGGGGCTAAATGTAGAAATGGTTACCGTGACGGATGATAAAGTAGTTATGGGAGCGCACGATATTCGTGTAATATGTGATTCATATTTTCAAGACTGTGACTTCGGTGATGTAGATCTTTTATTGTTACCCGGAGGAATGCCGGGAGCGGCGACGCTAAGCGAACATGAAGGATTGAACAGGCTTGTGTTCGACTTTGTGAAAGAAGGTAAGCCGGTTGCCGCCATTTGCGCAGCGCCGATGGCGCTGGGTAAACGGGGATTGCTTAAAGGTAAAAAGGTGACTTGCTATCCCGGATTTGAACAATACCTGGAAGGCGCCGAATGTACAGGAGCGCAAGTCGAAAAGGATGGTCATATCATCACCGGAAGAGGACCGGGCGCGGCTATGGATTTTGCGCTCGCCATCGTTGAACTGTTACGGGGTAAAGATGAAGTAGCCGGGCTGGAGGAGGCTATGTGCATAAAGCGATAAGGCAATGAATAAATATGTTTTGATCGTTGCCGGAGGAAGCGGAACACGTATGGGAGGAGAAATCCCAAAGCAATTTCTCTTTCTTGATGATGGCAAACCTATACTGAAACGTACATTGGAAACTTTCCATGCGTATGACCCCCAGATGCGTATCATTCTCCTTCTCCCACAAGGACAAGAAGCCTGTTGGAAACAATTATGCACAGAACATGACATACAGGTTCATCATGAGATCGCTCACGGTGGGGAAACCCGTTTCCATTCGGTCCGGAATGGGCTGGACTTGATACCTCATGGCGGAATTGTGGGAATACATGATGGCGTCCGGCCATTTGTTTCGATAGCGGTCATTGCCCGTTGCTATGAAACGGCCAAAACGCATAAAACGGCTGTGCCTGTAGTGGAAGTGGCCGAAACCGTACGCCATCTTACAACTACGGGTAGCGAAACGGTAAACCGTAATGATTACCGGTTGGTGCAAACTCCGCAGGTGTTCGATGTGGCCTTGCTCAAAGCAGCCTACGCTCAACACTATTCCCCATCTTTCACGGATGACGCTTCAGTAGTGGAAGCCATGGGAGATATACCGATAACTTTGGTTAAAGGAAACCGTGAGAATATAAAAATAACAACTCCGTTTGATCTGAAAATAGCCAGTGGTTTGATCCGATGTTCGATCTGACAACGCGTGACATAATGTACTTAACCGGGGTAGGCCCCCAGAAAGCAGCAGTTCTGAATAGAGAATTAAGGATCTTTTCTTTGCACGACCTGCTGTACTATTTTCCCTATAAATATGTAGACCGTAGCCGTATCTATTCTATAAATGAAATAGATGGCAACATGCCCTACATACAACTCAAAGGTAAGATCCTGGGATTTGAAACCTTTGGCGAGGGCCGGACACGCCGGCTGGTAGCCTGTTTTGGGGATGGCACCGGAGTGGTTGATCTGGTTTGGTTCCAAGGCATCAAATTTATCCTGGGAAAATATAAGCCGGGAGAAGAATACCTCGTCTTTGGCAAACCCAGCCTGTTTAACGGAAAGATCAACCTGCCGCATCCCGATATGGAAGATCCGGCGGATATGGTCCTGTCCAATATGGGGCTGCGCCCGTATTACGGTACGACAGATAAAATGAAGCGCAACTTCCTCAATTCCAACACGATTGAGAAGATGATGGCGACTGTGGTACAACAGATACAGGAACCGTTACCGGAAACGCTTCCACCTTATATAATAGCCGAACATCATTTGATGCCGCTGACGGATGCGCTGAAGAATATTCATTTCCCGGCGAATCCCGATATGCTGCGGAAGGCTGAATATCGCATTAAGTTTGAGGAATTATTCTATATACAACTTAATATCCTGCGATATAGCAAAGACCGCCAGATCAAGTACCGGGGATATGTTTTTGAAAATGTAGGCGGTATCTTCAACACATTCTATTATCAGAATCTTCCTTTTGAACTGACCGGAGCGCAAAAGCGGGTAATGAAAGAAATTCGTCAGGACGTGGGTTCCGGACAACAAATGAATCGCCTGCTTCAAGGCGACGTAGGGAGTGGTAAGACGCTCGTAGCCCTAATGAGTATGCTGATTGCTTTGGATAATGGCTATCAGGCTTGTATCATGGCGCCAACAGAAATTCTGGCAAATCAACACTACGAAACGATCAAAAAATTACTGCATGACATGGATATACGTGTAGAACTGCTTACCAGCTCTGTGAGAGGAGCGAGGCGGAGAAGTATCCATGCCGGACTGATGGCCGGAAGCGTTAAAATCCTGATAGGGACACATGCGGTAATAGAAGATACGGTCAACTTCTCTTCGTTAGGATTGGTGATCATTGACGAACAACACCGCTTTGGTGTAGCCCAGCGCGCCCGGTTGTGGAGTAAGAATATACAGCCGCCTCATATCCTGGTAATGACGGCAACCCCTATTCCCCGCACATTGGCGATGACGCTGTATGGAGACCTGGATGTTTCCGTTATAGATGAACTTCCACCGGGAAGAAAGCCTGTTACCACTATACATCAATACGACAACAGGCGTGAAAGTTTATATCGCTCCATTCGCAGACAGATTGAAGAAGGACGCCAGATATATATCGTATATCCACTGATAAAAGAAAGTGAGAAGATTGACCTGAAGAATCTGGAAGAGGGTTTCGTTCAAATCTGCAAGGAGTTTCCGGAATATACCGTCTGCAAGGTACACGGCAAGATGAAAGCGGCGGAAAAGGATGAGCAAATGCAACGCTTTGTTTGCGGTGAGGCACAGATCATGGTTGCTACGACTGTAATTGAAGTGGGAGTGAATGTACCAAACGCCTCGGTTATGGTGATTGAGAATGCGGAACGCTTCGGCTTGTCTCAGTTGCACCAGCTAAGAGGAAGAGTGGGTAGAGGCGCAGACCAGTCTTATTGTATTCTGGTAACCGGTTATAAGTTAACGGAAGATGTCCGGAAACGGCTGGAAATCATGGTAAGGACAAATGATGGATTTGAAATAGCGGAAGTAGACCTGAAACTGAGAGGCCCCGGTGATTTGGAAGGTACGCAACAGAGTGGAATGGCATTCTCCCTGAAGATCGCGAATCTGGCAAAGGATGGGCAACTTTTACAATATGTACGCGACATAGCGCAGCAAGTCGTGAACCGTGATCCGGAAGCAATATCTCCTGAGAATGAAATACTTTGGAGAAGACTGAAAGACCTGAGAAAAACCAATGTGAGTTGGGCTGCAATTAGTTAAAAACCCTCATTGCTCACGGAATCTTGTGAAAAAGAGTTAAGAGGAAGACGAAGTATCAAGAACAAAATACTATCTTTGAAAAAATTTTGCGATCAAAACACGATGATCGTTGACTTTATGCGAATAGCGAATATTAAATGAATTAAAAACGAATGAAATTTAATTGTATCAAAACAATAGTGGTAGCTGTGGCCTCAATGATCAGCTTAAACTCATTTTCACAAGACCTGGTTGCACGCCAGGCGCCAATAGACAAGAAGTTTAAAAGCGTAGATTCACTGGCATTACATAAGCAGATCAAAGCTGAACAGACCGAATGGCCCGCATTTGATCTATATCCGAACTGGAGCAATGTTAACGCACATAATTATGCTACGGTTACTGTTCCGGAATCCTATACCATCGACCTGAGAGGTTTTTGTATGCCTACCGCTCAAACCCGTATCACTTCACCGTTCGGGCCTCGCAGAAGAAGAATGCATAATGGGCTGGACGTGAAAGTTTACGTCGGTGATACCATTCGTTCTGCGTTTGATGGGAAAGTACGTATCGTAAGAACAGAGCGTAGAGGATATGGACAATATGTCGTGATCCGCCACGATAATGGCCTTGAAACAGTATATGGCCACTTGTCTAAACAGTTGGTAAAAGAAAATCAACAGGTGAGAGCCGGAGATGTGATTGGGCTTGGAGGTAACACCGGGCGTTCTACCGGATCGCACTTACACTTTGAAACACGCTTCCTGGGAATTCCTATCGACCCGGCATTACTGTTTAACTTCCCCAAACAAGATATCGTAGCTGATGCATATACCTTTAAAAGAGGTGAAATCAATACGAAAACAGCAGCAGGAACATACATAGCTGTAGGAAAAGATGGTGTGATCAGATATCATAAAGTGAAAAGCGGAGATACACTGTCAAAGATTGCAAATCGGCGTGGTATTTCTATAGATACGCTGTGTAGGCTGAACCGCATTACAAGAAAGACTATCCTGAGACCGGGGCAAATATTGAGATGCTCGTAACGGCTGGATAAAGACTGCAAGTTATAATAGGCTTATTCGTTTCCGGGGTCAGATTATGAAAGAACTGTATTGTCCGCCTCCAATCATATCGGGACAAGTATACGAATAGCCTAATAATCCGTGCTAATCTGCAGTTCAAGCTACGGAAGTTGTAACAATTGTTCCAGCACTTCCTTGTCAACAGCAAAGGCTGTCCCGTGACGTGTATTTTGGGGGAAAGACACCAGATCGGAAACATCTTCCCAGTTCACACGGTCTTTGGTTCGTACTGTACCGTATTTACGGTCGCGATATTTATCAAAATAGACATAGATATAATCGCCTACAATAAGCGGAGCAGGGCCTTCAGCCCAATAGTCCCCGGTTATCGGCCCGGACACTTGTGTAGGAAAGCCATTCTTTATATTATCGGTCTTCGTTACCCGGATATTCTTTTCAGGCGGATTGGAATTTTCATTCTTCATAACCATGATCAGTTCGCCATTGTGATCCTTGACGATAGCTGCGTCAATCACATTGAAATCCGGGTTGAAAAACATATTAGTTTCCGAAAATATCTTGAAGTCTTTGGTCGTCACGTAATATATACGATGATTCAAGCCTTTTTCGCTCCCACTGGTGGAGATATTCTTATGGCGTCCCGGTATGGTAGTAGCCCAAAAGATGTAATAGGTCTGCGACGGTTCATCGTAAAACAATTCCGGCGCCCAGCAGTTATGAGCCGTAGGTTCGTGCATCATAACCGGAATGCCTATCTGTTCCGACCAATGGATCAAATCTTTCGATGAGGCGTAGCCGATGATACGATCTGTCCAACTGGAAGTCCACACGAGATGAAATGTTCCGTCCGGCGCCTGACAAATGCTAGGGTCACGCATCAACTTGTCCTTTCCCACTTCGGGTTTCAGAAAAGACTGATTATTGTTCAATGCTTCCCATTTCAACCCATCGATACTATAAGCCAGATGTAGGCCATCGGTACTGTTATTTATAAAATAAGAGAACAAATATACGGGTGATTGGGCAAATGCCGCTACCACGCACAAAAATAAAAGAACAGATAAAAAGAACTTTTTCATATACGTAGTTTTTATAGATTTATCTGGGATAAAGATAGTTAATCCGCCTTTAATTTTCTACACGCATCCGATAAAAATCCTGCATTTTACACAAAAATCTCTCTTTAAATAGTTCAGCAAAATGAGTTTATCATATATTAGATGCTGGTTCCGTGTAATCTGCGTCTAAAAAGCAAATAGCAAGATTATATAAACTAATTGTGAAATTGTATTTAATACTTTTGTTATTTTTGCAACGGTGTACTTAAACTGTATGGATATGAAACATCCTTTTACCCAATTTCATTACTGCCCCGAATGTGGTTCCGACCGTTTTATGGTTAACAATGAGAAATCCAAGAAGTGCCGGACGTGCGGATTTGTCTATTACTTCAATTCGTGCGCGGCTACTGTGGCATTGATCCTGAATGAAAAGAACGAACTGCTGGTGTGCCGCCGGGCGAAAGAGCCGGCAATAGGAACGCTCGATCTTCCGGGTGGCTTTGTGGATATGTACGAGACCGCTGAGGAGGGTGTTGCGCGCGAAGCGCTGGAAGAAACGGGATTGGTCGTAAAGGAAACGATATATCAGTTTTCACTTCCTAATATTTATGTCTATTCAGGTTTTGAAGTGCATACGCTCGATCTGTTCTTTCTGTGTAAAGTGGAGTGTACAGACCACATTGAAGCACACGATGACGTTATGGAGTCATTCTTTATCCCTCTTTCTGTTATTGATGCGGAAGATTTCGGATTGACTTCCATCAGGGAAGGGTTGAAGCGATTTACTGAATCTTATTCACTATAAGATATAACTTTTAAGCAAAACGATAAATAAAGATATGGGATTGCTGCACAATTTACTGCACAATTTGTGCAGCTTTGAAGTGAGTTTGTGCAGTTCCTGAAATGTGATTCTCTTAGTTCTATATGTATCGTCAAACAAAACTAATATCTAAATATTTGAAAATCAATCAATTGAAAGAGTACTTGAATATTTAGGCCCCGTTGCCTGGGAATGGAATGAAAATGAAACATAAGATATGGTTATATGCAAATAAAAACAAAAGAGGCTTACTTTCTGCAGTAACCCTCTTCGTTCCAAGTAGCGGGAGCGAGAATTGAACTCGCGACCTCATGATTATGAATCATGCGCTCTAACCGACTGAGCTATCCCGCCATCATTTTTGATTGCGGGTGCAAATATATGCGTTTTCCCAAAGACTTCAAAACATTTGAATTGATTTTCTATTTTTTCTTTCAAAAGTGATTCCTCGGAAGAAGTGAACCTGTGTTTATAGTAGCTAAAATAGATAAATGGGATAAATTATGCCAATTATGCTTGAACTTTTAAAAAAAGTATCTTATATTGGCAACATAAATTAAACGCAAGCAATTATGAAAAGGGAGAAAATACATTTGGAATATGTTCTGAATGCGACCTCCAAGAACATTATATGGTCGTCTATCAGTACTCCGGTAGGATTGGAAGAATGGTTCGCCGATAAAGTTCTGTCGAACGACAAAGTCGTTACTTTCTTTTGGGGTAAGACCGAAAGCAGGGAAGCTGAGATCATCGCCATCCGTACATGCGCTTACATACGCTTTCATTGGCTTGACGAGGAAAACGAAAAGGAATATTTCGAGATCAGGATGTTGAACAATGAACTGACCAACGACTTTGTATTGGAAATAACCGATTTTGCCGATGAAGACGAGATAGAAGACCTGAAAGAACTCTGGAACTCGCAAATCGGCCGCCTGCGCCGAGCCTTTGGGTTTTGAGCGGTCTTAAAACTTCCTAAGTTTGGAAAAAAACTTTCTATTGATTCTTTTTTGTACTACTTTTGCGTCTGAATTACATACACCATCAGATGCTTCGCATAAAAAAGTTAGATATATTTGTATTAAAGAGTTTCGGCATGCTCTTTATAGGAACCTTTTTTATCTGCCTGTTCATCTTTATGTTACAGTTTTTATGGAAGTATGTAGATGAGTTGGTCGGCAAAGGGTTGGAGATGAGCGTATTGTTCCAATTCTTCTATTATTCCGCATTGAGCCTGATCCCGATGTCTATGCCGTTGGCCATACTTCTGGCTGCTCTGATCACTTTCGGGAACTTTGGAGAACGTTACGAGCTGCTTGCCATGAAAGCGGCGGGCATTTCCTTGTTTAAGATCATGCGCCCGCTGATCGTGTTTGTCGTCATCCTGAGTTGCGCCTCTTTCTTCTTTCAGAATGTGGTGGGGCCGCAGGCGCAGGCAAAACTTTATACCATGCTTTGGTCCATGAAGCAGAAGTCTCCTGAGTTAGACATTCCCGAGGGTGCGTTCTATGATGAGATCGACGGATATAACCTCTACGTGAAGAAAAAGAACAGGAAAACCGGAATTCTATACGACGTGACGATCTATGAGCTATCGAACGGATTCGAAAATGCCCGTATCATCAGCGCCGACTCCGGCCGGTTGGAGATGACTGCCGACAAGAAGCATCTTTACTTGTATCTATATGACGGTCATCTTTTCGAGAATCTGAAGTCGCAAAATACAAACGCCAAGAACATCCCTTACCGTAGGGAATCGTTCCGTGAAAAGCGTTCACTGATCGTGTTCGACTCGGATTTCAATATGATAGACGCCAACTTTATGAGTAGCCAGTCAAATAGTAAGAACCTGAAAATGCTACAGGTTTCCATCGACTCGATGACGGTAATGAGCGACAGTATCGGGCGGAAGTTTTACACCGATGCTAAAACCGGAGTGTTCCAGATGGCTTCCGGCTTGTCAAAACAAGACACGGCAAAGATAGAAGCGGCTAATATAGACAATTATAATGTCGATAGCCTTTTTAACCGTTCTACCCTTGCGCAGAAACAGAAAATCATTTCGTCGGCCGTCAACCGGACGGAGAACCAGCAAAGTGACTGGAACTTTAAAAGCCTGACTATCGGCGCGAACGACCAGAATATTCGCAGGCACCGTACCGAATGGCATCAGAAGTTCACGTTGTCTTTATCCTGTCTTTTCTTCTTCTTCATCGGCGCTCCGTTGGGGGCTATTATCCGTAAAGGAGGATTGGGGATGCCCGTCGTTATGTCCGTTCTGATCTTCATTATTTATTATGTGATAAATAACATGGGATACAAGATGGCGCGCGATGGCAAATGGATCATGTTTGCGGGGATGTGGCTCAGTTCGGCAGTCCTTGCTCCGTTAGGTGTGTTCCTTACCTATAAATCCAACAGAGACTCAGTGGTACTGAATGTCGATGCATATATCAACTGGATCAAACGTGTTCTGGGCGTCCGTAGCGTACGGCATATCTTCCGTAAAGAAGTGATCCTACACGATCCGGAATATGCTGCATTATCTAAAGAGCTGGATCTGCTCACCCATGAATGCCAGGTATATATGAATATGCACCAACCCAAGGCCCCCAATTATTATAAACTGTGGATGAATGAAGGGGACGCCGATCTTGATCTGATCGGGATAAACGATCATCTGGAAAGTCTGGTAGACGAGATGTCCAATACCAAATCGTTTAAACTACTGAATATCTTGAATGATTATCCGATCATACCTGTAGCCGCACATATCCATCCGTTTCATATTTATTGGCTGAATGTGCTGTGTGGCGTACTTTTCCCGGTCGGGTTATTCTTTTATTTCAGAATATGGATTTTCAGGATCCGACTACAAAAAGACTTGGAACGTGTCATTTCGACAAGTAAAGACATTCAGGCAATACTCAACGATAAATCAGATTAATTATGGAAGAAATAAAACTCAATACCATTGAAGAGGCGATCGCTGATTTTAAAGAAGGAAAGTTCCTGATCGTGGTAGATGATGAAGATCGTGAAAACGAAGGTGATTTTATTATTGCCGCCGAAAAAATAACAGCCGATGATGTGAACTTTATGATCACAAATGGGCGTGGGGTGTTGTGTGCGCCAATCACAGAAGAACGTTGCTCCGAGTTGGAACTGGAAATGCAGACCTCAGCCAACACATCGATTTACGAAACCCCATTCACAGTGACCGTAGACTTATTACCGGGTTGTACAACCGGAGTTTCCATGCACGACCGCGCGGCGACGATCCGCGCCTTGGCCGATCCGGATATTAAACCAACCGACTTGGGACGCCCGGGGCACCTGAGTCCTTTACGCGCCCGCTCTCGCGGAGTATTGCGTCGCGCCGGGCATACGGAAGCTACAATTGATCTGGCGCGTTTGGCGGGACTTTATCCGGCAGGCGCCCTGATCGAGATCATCAATAAAGACGGCACAATGGCTCGTTTGCCGCAATTAATGGAAGTCTCGGAGAAATTCGGTATCAAAATAATTTCTATAAAAGACCTGATTGCATACCGCTTAAGTATGGAGTCCACCTTAGAAAGAGGTGTAGAAGTAGATATGCCTACCGAGTCCGGCCATTTCCGCCTGATCCCTTTCCGTCAGAAATCTAACGGACTGGAGCATATTGCTTTAATAAAAGGAACGTGGGAAAAAGATGAATCGGTGCTTGTGCGTGTACACTCCTCTTGTATGACCGGAGATATCTTCGGGTCATGCCGTTGCGACTGTGGTGAACAACTGCACAAAGCTATGCAAATGATACAGGAAGCCGGAAAAGGCGTCATTGTGTATATGAATCAGGAAGGGCGTGGCATTGGGCTGATGAATAAGATAGCAGCCTATAAACTTCAGGAGGAGGGACTGGACACGGTAGATGCCAACCTGCATTTAGGTTTTGCCGCCGATGAACGTGACTATGGGGTAGGAGCGCAGATCCTGCGGTCGGTTGGAGTGACTAAAATGAAGCTCATATCCAACAATCCGGTAAAGCGTGTAGGGTTGGAAGCCTACGGATTGGAGATCACAGAGAATGTGGAAATTGAGATTGTACCGAATGAATACAATGAGCGCTATCTGAAAACAAAGAAAGAAAGGTTGGGGCATACGTTGCACTTTAATAAGTAAAAAGTGCGATTTACTTTCATAATTCAACTATAATCACTTATTTTGCGCGGAATTTGAGCAATAACTATAAAAGAACAACCAGAATGAATCAGTTATCCGATCGTTTGAACAGTCTGTCTCCTTCTGAGACGCTTGCGATGTCACAAAAAAGCAATGAGCTGAAAGCTCGAGGCATTGATGTCATTAACCTGAGCGTGGGTGAACCGGATTTTAACACGCCCGACCACATCAAGGAAGCTGCAAAGAGGGCTATAGATAACAATTATTCCCGCTACTCTCCGGTTCCGGGATACCCTGCCCTGCGTGAAGCCATTGTGAAAAAGCTGAAACAGGAAAACGATCTTGATTTTAGCGCCGCTCAGATTCTTTGCTCAAACGGCGCGAAGCAATCGGTATGCAATGTACTGATGGCGCTTGTAGATCCGGGAGATGAAGTGATCATCCCTGCTCCATACTGGGTGAGTTATCCGGAAATGGTAAAACTTGCCGAAGGGAAAGGGGTTATCGTGCCTGCAGGCATTGAGCAAGACTTTAAAATTACACCGGCGCAGTTGGAAGCTGCGATCACTCCGAAAACCAAGGCGTTCATTCTTTGCTCTCCATCCAATCCGACAGGTTCCGTATATACAAAAGAAGAACTGGCCGGTCTTGCCGCTGTATTGGCAAAATATCCGCAGGTTATCATCATCGCCGATGAGATATACGAACATATCAACTATATCGGCAAACACCAGAGCATCGCACAATTTCCGGAAGTACGCGACCGTGTAGTTATTGTAAACGGTGTATCCAAAGCGTATGCGATGACAGGTTGGAGAATTGGTTTCATCGCCGGGCCGCAATGGATCGTATCGGCATGCAACAAACTTCAGGGACAATACACCTCAGGGCCTTGCTCCGTATCGCAAAAAGCTGCTGAAGCGGCTTATACGGGCGCACAAGAACCTGTAACCGGAATGTGCAAGGCATTCGAACGCCGTCGTGACCTGATTGTGAAACTGGCGAAAGAGATCCCTGGATTTGAAGTAAATGTTCCGCAAGGAGCATTCTACCTGTTCCCTAAATGCGATTCTTACTATGGTAAATCGGCAGGCGACCGCAAAATCAATGACGCCGGCGACCTGGCGATGTATTTGCTGGAAGAGGGTCACGTAGCATGTGTAGGCGGTACAGCTTTTGGAGCGCCTGACTGCATCCGTATGAGCTACGCTACTTCTGATGAAAACATCATAGAAGCGATGCGCCGTGTCGGAGAAGCTTTGGCGAAATTGAAGTAATTAGTTCAGCGCGCAATACACCCTATTGTCAAAAATATGATCTTGAAATATTCTTTCACAGACCGGTGATGAATATATTTCATGTTATATCGTATTTTGTTCGGCAGTATCTGCTCTACATATACCTTATCCGCATCTTCCGCCTGTCCTAATATCGTATTTTCATCTACGTATTCTATTGAAGCATAATCCGTTATGCCGGGATGAACCGTAAGCACCTTTCGTTGTTCGTCCGTATATAACTCTACATACTTGCGAACCTCAGGACGGGGGCCTACCAGACTCATATCTCCTTTCAGCACGTTAAACAACTGAGGCAATTCATCCAGTTTGTACTTCCGGATAAAATAACCGGTACGGGTTATTCGTGGATCACGACCGCCCACAGTTATCAATCCCTGTTTATCCGAACCTGTACGCATCGAACGGAACTTATAAACATAGAAATCCTTTCCGTTACGTCCCACGCGTAGTTGACGATAGAGTCCGCCGCCCTTACTTTCCAGGCGAATCAATACATACAGAATAAGAAAAACAGGAGAAAGAAGAAGAACGCCAAACAGGGAGAAAAGAATATCAAAAAAGCGAATCATACGTAGCAACTTACTACAGTTTCATAAGCCGCTTTCACGGCCTTAATGATAAAGTCCAGCTTCTCATCGTCCAATTGAGGATAAACCGGTAAAGAGATTTCCCCTTTGAAATTCTCATAAGCCTGGGGATAATCCCTTATATCGTATCCCGAAGATTTAAAGAACGAGAGCATCGGCATCGGGATAAAGTGCACATTCACAGCCACCCCGCTCTTGGTAATTTCATCAATCATACGGTCGCGTTGCTCTTCCGTAAAATCCTTGATACGCAGAGCGTAGATATGATAGGAACTCTCTTTCTCACCGGCTATTGAAGGTGGAACGATAGCCCAGGAACAATTTTCAAAAGCTTTCGTATAGGTCGTAAAGACCCTTTTCCGTTCTTTCAATAACTCCTTATATTCCCGTATTTGAGCCAGGCCAATAGCGGCATTCACATCCGCCATATTGATTTTCATTCCCAAGCCGACAATATCGTAGCGCCAACCACCGGCTTTCGACTTTGAGAAAGCATCTTTAGTCTGGCAATTCAAACTCATCATGCGGAGTTCTTTATATAATTCCGCGTTATCAAAAGGTACAGGCAGATTCAGGCAAATGGCCCCGCCCTCAGCAGTGGTCACATTTTTTACCGCATGAAATGAAAAGATCGCAATATCCGTTTCACAACCGGTACGCTGATTCTTGTTGTAATAAGCGCCTAACGAATGTGCCGCATCATTCATCACAAGGATACGTCCAAGTTTTTCCTGTACGGCAGAAGCCGGTCGAAACAATCTTTTTATTTCATCACTTTCTACTATATCCATTATCTCATCATAATCACAGGGGAACCCGGCAATATCTACCGGAATGATCGCTTTCGTTTTTGGCGTAATCGCTTTGCGAATGGCATCTACTGAAATATTGAAGTCCTTACCCGAATCCACCATTACCGGTTTAGCTCCTGCGTGCAGCACAGCCAAAGCCGTAGCGCTATATGTATAAGCCGGTACGATAACCTCATCATCTGCTTTTACGCCTAACCAACGGAGCATCATAATAGCCCCGGATGTCCACGAATTGACACAAAGCGTTTCTTTTGCACCGGAGAAAGTTCTGATCTCTTCCTCTAAAGCTTTTACTTTAGGGCCTGATGTTATCCAACCGGAACGCAATGAATCGACCACCTCATTGATAACAGTGTCATCAATGTAAGGAGGAGAAAAGGGGATTTTCATGAAAATAGTTCTTAAATATCAATTATCGATTTACATTCACAACAATTTTATTCCGCATCAGTAAATGGTAGATACCCTTTAAATACCCCCAACCATAGCTAATATGTATAGTGAAAAATATATAAGGTAAAATCAAGGTCAATTTCCAATCTTTCCATTTTAAAAACTCCCTTATCGAAAAACATATAGATATCAACATATAAAACAATATCACTAACAGATAGAATATATATACTATATTACTAAAACAACTTAGAATTCCTCCTAACAATAACCCTACAAGGAATAACATAGGAAAGAATTGTCTAATAGTTGCAGGATATCCTATTTTTTTATATACAAGAGGCTTAAATAAGCCATATTGATAAAACATTTTCATCATTTTAGTAACCCTATCTCTGGCATAATATTTTATAACCAAATCAGGGATTAAAAAAATCTTCCCTCCATTTTTTATTATTCTGGCATTAAATTCATCATCTTCAGTTCTTATCAGATCTTCATCAAAAAAACCTATTCTATCAAAAATATCTCGTCTGAAACATCCAAAAGGAACAGTATCTGTTTCTATTATCGATTTAGTTCCCAATTTATGCATTGAGTTGCCTATACCAAATTTATGACTGGCTCCGATAGCTATTGCACGACATATAGATGTATCCTTAGCCGGTAATGTGTTCCAAACAGCGCCAACATTATCAGCCTTTAATTCAAATAATTTTTGAGTCAATAGTGAAACATAATTCGAGGGATAAATACAATGCCCATCAAGTCTAATAATTACATCGCCTTTTGCAGCTTTGATACCAATATTCAAAGCAGGAGGAACAATCTTTTGTGGATTATCTAATAAATAAATATAAGGATACTGCTCAGCATATTTCCTTATAATTATTCGAGTTCTGTCTGTACTCATACCATCAATAAGGAATACTTCTATTTGTTCTTTTGGGAAATCTTGTTGAACAATCGAATCAAGACAATTGCTTATAAATTTCTCTTCATTATAAATGGGACAAACAATAGATACGAATAGCATAAATTATCCAATTTTTATAGGTTTATATAAACGTGTCATCATTTCTTTAGCTTTCTCTGATTTGATTCTGACAATAATTCGATCAAGTTTCATAAAATCCTTATAGCGTTACTCCTTTTTAAAAAATCCCGGATTAGAAGCAACATCTAAAACAGATTATTCTTTTTATAAGGTGAATTAGTCTGTCATGTAGATTTCTTCTGTATAGTTTGACTTAGTCTTGTCAAATCCCATTCGAAACTGTAATTTTATAGGGCGATGATTAACCCGCATTTCGATAGGCGGTAGTTGCATGTAATTCTCTCCGAAATGCGAGATTAAATAATTTTCCATATTTTGACAGCAAGAAAACAATACACCTTCAAAAAGAATGGAATTTGTAAATTCTATGTCTTTAGTTAGGATTTTTAAGAATGGATATTTTATATAAGAAGAGAACTTTGTCTCAGTATCGTTATATCGTTTATTTTCGTTGTCTAATAATTGAAATAAGAAATTTTTCGATACAGGATATAAAAAACAATGTAAAATTAATCGTGTCAGTCTCTTTATCACAAAGCGGAAATTTCTCTTTTGAGTAAAAAATATGCCGGTAGTTGATTTGCATATATATAATTCAGAATATATGACTGTTTTAATATGTTGAATCTTTCTTTTCCATTTTGATAACGGGAGATGATCATACGGGAAAATATCAATATATATACCTTGATGCATATCAATATTACGGCAGTAATTTTCAATGAATAACGTTCCGTTCATCCTGACTTTAGCAAAATAGAATGGGGAACCGGCATCTGTTCCATACCATTGGAGAAAATAGTCGGGAGCCAATTTATTCGGCGCTATTTTGAGAAATCGCTCATAATTATCGCGTGTCATACCGATGTCAAAATCATCGTCCCACGGTATGAAACCGCTATGTCTGACTGCTCCTAATGCAGACCCTCCAATTATAAAATATTGGATCTTTTCTTCGTCACATATACGTTTGACCTCCTTTATAATCTGCAAAAGATGCACCTTTAACTTTTGCAAGTCATTATTTGTATATTGCATATCCAACAGTTGTATTTTAATTCTGTATATAAAAAGATTCTAATAGACGAACTTGATCCCGGATATCAAATCCCGCCTCTTTTATGCATAGAGAAGTATCTCTGCTATAACAGCTATTACTTACATCAATAATTTTATCTATCCAAACATTTAGATTATCAGATAGATTTACAAAGAACATATTGTCTATTATTTTTAATTCTTCTGTAATAGTATCCGATACGATACATGGTAATCCTGCGGCCTGCGCTTCTACCCCAACAATAGGCAAACCTTCAAATAATGAAGGTAAAATAAAGATGTCTATCGCTTGAAGTATCCTATCAATATCAGAACGTGTTCCCAGAAATTGCACATTTTCCGTCAATCCCATTTGTTGAACTGTATTTTCTATTTCTATACGCATAGGTCCGTCACCGATAAAGAGTAAGCAAATATTAGGAATTCTTTTGCGAATCTCACTCAACAAATAAATCAGAAAAAATTGATTTTTCTGTATACAGAAGCGCCCGATATGCCCTATTACAAGGTTATTTTCAAGACCCAATTCTTTGCGAACAGGTTCTCTGATTATAGGCGAATACGAATATTTTATACAATCGACACCGTTGTTAATAACTGTAACTCTATGCATCCATTTTTCTCCATAGAGAAAAACACCTGCTTTACGAGAACATGCAAAATAATGTGTCGCTTGTCTCTTCAAGGGCAAACAAAGGAAACTATTACGAATAGCATTTATTTTTTTCTCACTGGCTACGGAATTATGACTATGAATTATGCGAGTTGTTATACCGGCATGTTTTGCCAATGGTAAAAGTATGAAACCAATGAGTACTTCATGTAAATGAAGCGTCTTATATTGTCCGCCATGTGCTTGGAAAAATGTTTTTATATATTGATAGAAACTTGCAAAGTTATACATAGTGAGCATCGGAATATAGTATGTCCGTCCTCCCAAACATTCGATTTCATTTTTATATTCATTAGGCATTTTATTGAAATATAAGAAGTCAAATTGAACCTTCGAACGATCTATATATTTATAAATATTCATTACAAAATTAGTTACTCCGCTTCCCCTGTTCAACGAAGGGAGAATTTGTAATACTCGTATGGGAGACATAGTTGATAATATTAAAAAAAGTAATAAGGATATATTCTATTCCATTCTGGGCGATATGTGATGATAATAATGTAATAAATGCTCAATAATGATATTATTGCCAACTGTATGAATAATCGGACTTGAAATCTTTTTATCAATGCTACTGTATTAGGAATGATAATGATCGAAAAAACATTGAAATATGTAGCGATTCTATCAAACAGATTAAACTTAAAAGACAAGACCATTATACACATACCGACATACAAAAGCATGAGCATTTTCTCGTACCCTAAATTTTTGTATGTCTTTACACCTATATTTTTTCTTATATACAAGGCTAATACAAAAAAACTAAGTATCATACTTGTTTGTAGAATTGTTGCTATGCGAGTATCGCCGAAATATTTACCATCTTCATAATAGGCATATATCTGAAATAATGATAATGATAATGAGGTTTCGAATAATATCTCAAAGTTTATAAATAAGATTATCACCCCAATAGTCAACAATATGAGGTTCTTGATATTAAATGGAATTTTAACTATGAGCCAAGCTGCTAAAAAGATTATCGCAGTTTTATGGAATAATGATGCAAATAGAACTGATAAAATAAAAGGAACAAGCTTCTTTTGTTCAATAAAATTATACGCATAAAACAATATTGATAATGCGATACATTCTCTAATTATATTCATCGTTTGATCCATATATCTCAGCAAGATGAACATAAATACAGATAGATATACGGATTTGGAATATTTCTTGATGAATAAATAATAACTCGCCGTAGTAATTATGCCGGTCACGATCAATATGGTTTGCGGATGTGTAGAAATATGCGACACGAATTTATTCAAATAAAGATATCCGATTTCATATCGTAGATAATCTAACACATCTCCATATTGTAGATCTGCAATACGTTCAAACAATTCGACATAAGTTTCCGTATCATTACCTACAACGACTGAGCGTAAAGTAACCAATAATCCGACAAGAATAAATACAAATGTAAGATAGATGTTGTTTTCGTGTGTACTCCGTATATCCCGAATATGTTCTTTTCGATATATTGTTGAGATGTAATAACAAAAAATAAATGTACAACATACAATGACAGTAAAGAATATAACGAAATCCATGTGATATTTTTTATTCAGCAAGCATTTTTATGTAATTCAATCTCTATCATTTTGGTAAGAAATGCCCGCCTAATATTATAGTTCTTACAATGGGATTATATGTTCCATATACAATAACTTTCCTTATTGTTATTACAGTGTAGATTTGAAAAAATGGTATATTCCTATAAAATCTCGTCGGTATAATGCCACTAATAACAACATGATCACAGCAGATACTATTGTTCTAAAATCAAAAGAAATAGACATAACTATTGCCTGTATCAATACAAGTGCTCCACTTACAGTTAATCGTAACCATTCTATTCTTATACTTATGTATTTTTTAGTGTCCCAAATACGAGCTCCAACTATAATAAGATAACTTATAATATTGGAAATTAAAGCTCCTGCAACACCGATAAAAGGGATCAAAATCAAACATAACAATAAATTGGTCGAAGCCCCCATCAAAGTTGTATATAATCCTTTTTTATTGTTTTTGACAATTATATAGACAACACCAAAGAATATAGAGAAACATCCTAACATCGCTGAAAAAAGCAATAAAGGGGTATATATCCATGCTTCGTAGAACTCTCCTAATAATACCAGTCTTGAAATATAAGGGAGAATGAAGAGAGTCACAGAACCGAATACGATTATGAAGAACGAATAATAATGGAATACCCGAGAATAAAATATTGACTCTGTAGATTCCTGATACTCTTTGACAGAAGCATATTGCCATGATTGCTGGAATATGGAGGCTACCACATTTATCAATGCCGGAATTTTACTCGCACTCGAAAACAATCCGGCAATCCCTAATCCGCAATATCCGGCAATTATGTATCGGGAGCTAATATTTGTCATCCACCACGACAATGAATTTGGGATAAGCGGTAGACTATATATCAACATCTTTTTTAGCTGTTCTTTATTTCGAGACGATAATTTTATATAGGATATTATATTGACGCGCCATAACAGATAGAGTATCGAGATGATATTGCCGATAATAAACGATAATAAATATCCATTTATACCCCAATGCAACCTCTTTAGTAAGATATAAGTGGACAACAAAAGAAAGAATGAACCTAATATACCGTTAATTGCAAACGTTTTGACCTTACCTAAACCTCTCGTAAATTGAGCAAACAGATTTTTTAGCGATTCGGTGATATAAAGAACAAAAAAAAGTACCCAATATAATTTAGACGAAAAATAGTATATGCAAATTAGTGCAAATAAAGCAACGATATAACTATATGCTAAAATCTTTAACCCTTCACTCAATAACGTTGCCGGTCGTGAATCTCTATCTAACAAAAACCGAAACACGGCATCTGTAATGCTTAATGTTAGTATGGGTATGATTAAAAAAAGAGAATTATTCAACAAATCCGCCAGTCCGAACTCTTCGACTGTCAATGCCGAAGTATATATCGGCATTAGGAAAAAATAGATGAATTTCGTTGTAAAATTACCGATACCGAATATCACGGTATCGGTAAACAACCTGTTATATTTATTCACTTCCGGATTTCTATAAAATCAAGTATTCTTTGGCAGGCATCTCCAGTCTTATATGTATTTACCAAATCATTTATTTTATATCTCTCTTCCCGATAGTTATCCACCCCATCAACAATATCGCATACAAATTTTTTTAATCCTTCCATATCTTTGATCTTAGGTCCCGGCATAATAGATAGCGGATCTTCCACTGTGTATCCTCTATTAACGGCATAGTTTTCCATATCATCTATCGCAAATCCGATAGGTCTGTCCAATAGTAAATAATCGAAATATACTGAAGAAAAATCCGTAATTAGAGCATCTCCCCGACCTAATAATTCGTATAGTTTTATCCCTAATTGTTTTAAATCTTTGTTGAATATGACTTTGATGTTTTTATAGGGATTCGACAAAAAATCAATCTTATTTTGATATGGATGCGGTTTTATGATTAGCATCAAATTCTTTTTTGACAAGAAATCGTCAAAACTATTTATGTTTTCAGAGGTCAATAGAGGAAAATCTTTTTGAGCGTCATGACGTCCCAATTCTACCGAATTTCTAAAAGTGGGCATAAAAAGAATTACTTTCTTCCCATTGCTTGCAGGTATCAATACATTCGTATCTATTTTATTAAACAATAAATCATTACGCGGATTACTCCCTATGAACATTTGACCCTGTGTATGACCGAAACATTTTTCATTGATTGACGCCCAAAATGGAGAAGTACTTAGAAAATAAGTGTCGGTCTCAGGATTCACAGGATGTCCTATCATTTTTCCGATCGCTTTTAATGGGCTGCCATGCCACAGATTGAATATGATTTGTCCACCGGACGGTTTCATCGTGCATATCGACATTTTTTGTGTGTGTAGTACGTATTTAGAACGAAACAACACCCAAAACGTCCGTAACGGATTAGTACAAATATCGACATTTAAAAGCCCTTTATAACCTTCATGCCATACCGAAGAGTGTATTAACAGATGAATAGTATATTTTTCATTATAATGCCGAGTGATCAAATGATCCAATATCGCCTCTATGTTATCATTGAGCATACGTCTCCCATAAATGGAAATGTGATTATTCGATTTGGGTATTATTCTATTTACACATGATAAAAAACGACAAAAGAGAGTTCTCATACTTCCTAAACCTATTGCTAAAATTACGGTTTCCATAATTATTCTGATATTTCAAAATATTAATTCACAAATCAATATCAAGGATTCTATCTGAAAATATCTTTAGCCTTATCTAAATCTTCAATAAAATCAACTTCAATTGTGGCTAAATCACTGACATCCACCCAATCAACATTGATTCTATTTTCTTTCAAACCTGTCATCAATGTTTCTTCCATGTATAAAAACAGTCCTTTTTCCTCAAAAAGCCGAATAGCCATCTCATAAAAAAAAGATAAAGTATTCTTCGAGAATTTAGCGACTCCTACAAATTCACCTGCAGCATCGTTCAGAGGTATCGTTTTTGAAATATCGATGAGTCTACCCCTATCAAAAGACACTTTCATCTCTTCTTCGCCACATTTTTTCAAGTCAACAGCAAGTACATAATCTTTTGCAACATCATTTAAACGCCTCCAAACATCTTGTTCCACCACAGTATCTGCATGTAAATAGAGAAAATCATCATCAATCATATTTAATGCACAATAGAAAGAGCCTAAGACATTGCATTGTTGCCAAAATGGATTATAAATAAACTGAATGGTTACATTCTTATTCGAAGACCACAGGTTTACATATTCTTCTATTTTTTGATGCATAAAACCTGTGATAAGCAAAAAGTCCGTCACACCAAAATCATATAAATTATTCAAATTGTAACTTAATAAGGTTTGAGTTCCATTACAGATTGGCAACAAACTCTTTGGCGTATCATCTGTCAAAGAACCTAAACGACTGCCTTTCCCTGCTGCTAAAAAAAGTGCTTTCATAATGATAATTTAATAAATTCATTTACACTATCCATATCTTTATAATATGGATCTGCGCTCAAATTTCCAGAAACCTTTTGAAGTATATTTTCAATATCATTCGTATTCAAACCGAAATCCGTTAAAGAATAATCAATGCCTAAATTCTTTTTTAAACGTTCTATCTTATTCTTCAATTCACTCGTACTCATCCTTAAGTCTTTTGCTAAATCGGAAAATGGGCCTGTTTTATTTTTAGATATAAATTGAATCCATCCCTTATACAAAGCTGCTAAACCTTCAGAATGTGATGTGTTTGTCAATGGGCCAATTACGTATTGAAGCCTATGAGGCATACAAGTTGAACTAAACGCCAAATTAAATCCCATCATCATAGAGCCAATTGCCATTTTCTTCACAGCATTAATATCACCTTCCACTGCTTTTTCAAGATTACAAAAAACCGTATCCAATGATTTTACAGCTTGATATCTTATTAAATCATTTGACTTCAAAGAGACGTAGGTTTCAACGCAATGAGTCATACAATCGAAACCGGCAAGCGCTTTGATCCGTTTGGAAGCGGAATTATATAAATCAAAATCCAGATAGACTAAATTGGGTTGCACTTCAACTCCTCTAAGTCCATTTTTAATCTTTTTCTCATCATCATAAAGAATTGCTCCATAAGATGTTTCGGCACCTGTTCCGAACGTTGTTGGTATAGCTATTACATTTGAATATTTCTTTAGCGTTTTTGAATGATAAAAAATCTCTTGCAGTTCTTCAATTGTTGAGGAGACCGATATAGCTTTCGCCAAATCAATGACACTTCCCCCACCAATTCCAATTATATACTCCGGACAAAAATTCATTCTTTCATAAACAGTAGAAACATAGCTAAACGGATTTTCAGCTATAACATCGTCTATGAATAGAAAACAGTCGCTATTTACAAAGATTTCTTCTACAACCTTTTGAATACCATTCAATCTTGATATACTGGGAGAAGTCAATATCAAAACCGAATGACCTTTTAATGAATTTAGTACATCAATAAAAGAAGATATAAAAATTTTAGAATTTATAGTATACATTTTCAATCATAAATTTTGTATTTTCGTAATCTTGTAACCATCCAAATGACGGCAAATATTTGCATGCAATTCATAATGAGATAAAATCTGTTCTCTATAGCTCACGAAAAAATTATATAAGTTGCCATAAATAGATGAGTTATTTTCATTAGGGTTTATTATCTTTCGTATTTTGACAAACTTATCGCAAAGTTCATTGTAACTTACAGTTTTATCTAAAGACAACAGGCATATCAATAAGGCTCCGACTGAGGTACTCTCGAAGTTTTCAACAACATAAACCGGTAGGTTTGTCACATCAGCTTTAATCTGGTTAATAATATCAAACCGGGCTAATCCTCCACTTACAGATAATGTCCGGGGTTGATACAAATTAAGCATTGAAAGTAAATCCTTTGTCACATAAGCTGACGCTTCAAATACGGCTCTTGTGAAATCAAGTCGTTTCGCACTTCGTGGAATTCCTATAAATTCACCACGAATAGTAGAAGATACGAAAGGAGCCCTTTCACCTAATAAATATGGAAGAAAAATTATTCCGGATGCTCCTAAAGAAGCTTTTATGGCATCGTATTCCATTTTATAATAAACATCTACATCATCTTCATCATAAAAAGCCTGTTTAAGCCACTCAATTAATCCACCTCCCAGATTATTAGAAGCGCCAACAATATATTTATTCAGGATATCGATTTTTTGATGTATTAATAATCGGCTATCATTAACGATCCGTTCATCTACCAGCATACGTACAGAAGTCACTGTGCCGGATACATCGCAAGCGTTTCCGGATTGTCCGTTTCCAGAACCTATTACAGCACAAATAGCATCATAAGTTGATTGTACAAATAAACAATTATCCGAGAACCCGAATTTTTCCCGGGCGAAGTAAGATAATTCGGTGATATACCCTATTTTTTCAACCTTTGGTAAAACGGATACAGGGATAGATAAAGCATCATACAATTTTTGGGGATACCCTTTCACATCATCATATAAAAATTTGGATGCATTGAACGGATCTGTGAAAATTTTCCCTGTTAACAACATCACAATATAGTCACCTGCATTTACCCAACAGGAGATTTCACTATAGTTTGTTGAATTGTCTTTGTGCCAAAGCACTTTAGGCAGTGCATAAGAAACAGAACAAGGTTGATTTATTTCCTTATATTCAACTAAATCCCGAATATATGTCAATTGAGGGATTGCCCTTTTATCAGAAACCATCATGACCTTTGTCAAAGGTTTATTTTGTTCTCCTAAGCCAAGGATACAAGAAGAACTCGTTGTTACTGTCACATATTGAACCTTAGATATAACATTCGTATATAAACGCAATTCGTCCAATAATTCATAAAGAAGCTCCTGCCATTCATTAGCATCTTGTTCCACAAAATCTTTATAAATATACGTGCGAACCGGACGAGACATTGAATAAATTTGATTCGCATTCTCATCAATGACTATAGCTCGAATAGATTTTAACCCCAAATTTATTATTAGATACATAAAATACTATATTTTTTTATGTGATTATGATAAAATTCTTTAAGATATAAAGTATATTCCTTAAAATAAGATGTTTCATCAAAAACTGTTTTTCCAATAAAATAAGACTGATTAAAGGAAATAGAAGCTACTTTCAAATCGGTAGAAAAGTTAATCTTACGTACCCCATACGTTATGGCTTCATGAACTATCTTATCATTTAATCCGGAAGTTCCATGAAGAACCAATGGCAACTTCTTTCCGATCCTATCATTAAACTTTTTAAGAATTGAAACGTCAACAACACTTGTATCTTTATATACTCCATGGGCATTTCCGATACCTAAAGCCAAAATATCCACATTTGTTTCATTATAATACAACAAGGCATCATCGACATTTACTAAATTAACATTTCCAACAATACCATCCTCTTCACCGCCTATCCGCCCGACTTCGCCTTCTAACAAACAATTTGAATTCTCCGTTAGACGCTTTGCCATTAAAGTATTATATATATTTTCTTTTAAATCCAAATCGCTTCCATCATACATTATTCCATCGAAATTTGCTTTTACACATTTTTCTAATACATCGAATTCTTTACAATGATCCAAGTGAAAAAATACTTGTCCCTTTTTATATCGATTAACGATGTTTTCCAAACCATACACTACATCAAATAATTTTATATATCGAACCGAAAACTGAGCTATAATTGGTATGTTTTCCTGATTTGACAACTCACATAGCGCAGCTAGATGATAGATGTTTTGAACATTAAATGCCAATAATGCTTGGCGACTATTAAAATTATTCAGTACTGCCTTAAATGATTTTATTCCCATTGTTTTGCAATTTAGAATGATAATTCATTCAACGACCTCGAACGGATACGGATAGTTTTCAAAATTCTTCAGCTCTTCCATGACCTCCATCTGTTCCGGCGTCAGTTCCGCCTTATCCCAACTGTCGATAATGGTGTGAGCTTCCTGCGCGAGGTCTTCCTCATAAACTTCGCCATAGCAACAGGTCAATAAACGGACTTTTAACAAAGAAGGAGCAAATTGAGGAAGCACTTCCCAACTGCGATCGAGAATTTCCTGAATATATTGCTGTTTACGGCCATTATCATAGATCGTGGCATTGAAAGCCACCAGCAGGGAGAGGCATAGCCCGGCCTCCTCTTCAGGAGTGTCGCCCCGCCGAATGTTGCGCAATTTGAGCGCCTGCTCGTAAACATCAAGGTTCAAACGTGCGAATTTGTCCGCGTA
>JAIRKY010000040.1 GCA_031259755.1 Mediterranea sp. (in: CFB group bacteria)
AAGATCAATATCGGAGCCAACGAAAGATACATGCAAACGAAGCGCATCGTCGAAGCGTATGGCCTGCACACGATATGTAGCAGTGGCCGTTGCCCGAACATGGGAGAATGTTGGGGAAAAGGGACAGCGACTTTCATGATTGCCGGTAATATCTGTACGCGTAGCTGTAAGTTCTGTAACACACAAACAGGCAGACCGCTACCGCTTGATCCGGAAGAACCGAAACAAGTAGCCGAATCCATACGGATAATGAAGCTGACACATGCCGTGATCACCTCAGTAGACCGGGATGACTTGCCCGATCTGAGCGCTCAGCATTGGGCCGATACCATTCGTGAAATAAAGTCGGTCAATCCGGAACTAACGATAGAAATACTAATCCCCGATTTCCAGGGAAAGCCTGAGCTGATAAACAAAGTTATTGAAGCCAAACCGGACATCATTTCCCATAACATGGAAACGGTTCGGCGTATCACTCCCCTTGTACGGAGTGTCGCCCGCTATGAAACGAGTCTGAATGTAATCAAACAAGTTGCGGAAAGCGGTACAACCGCAAAATCGGGTGTTATGGCCGGACTTTCGGAAACAGTAAATGAAGTGGAAGAGTTGATGGATGACCTGATCCGGGCAGGCTGCCGGATACTGACGATCGGTCAATACCTTCAACCTTCACACAAACATTATCCCGTAGTTGAGTACATAACCCCCGAACAATTCGACCGCTATAGAAAAACCGGTTTAGCTAAAGGATTCGAACACGTCGAAAGCGGCCCACTGGTACGTTCCTCTTATCACGCCGAAAAACACATAAGGAAAGGCTGACACGAAAGGGTTAACAACCGGTCGTTGAGATAAGAGAAATATACAGGGAGGCTTCCTCCCTGTCAATTCAGTCCAGAGATACCAGATGCGACTTCCATTCTTCCGGTATCTTATTGATGTCATATATCTTCAGTTCCCGTAAATCGGATTGCAGAGGTGTAAGTACGACATTTACATACTTTTTATCCAGCTTCCACATGGCTCCGGTAATTGGGTCTATGATCAGGCCTAACCATCCTCCAATCATCAGATTTCCAAAATACCATCCTTTCAGTTTGGATGAAACCGTAACCGAATAGTCTGCATATCCGGGAGACGAGAACTTCATAAAGTATCTGGCGCCCGCAAAAAAACCACTGCTTGACTTCAATTGGAGAGAAGCCGGCGTATTGCCGTTGTACACTTCCCTTCCTTTCTTATCGGTTATGCTGAATTGCGCCCCGTCGGGGTCACTATTTACCATAAGCGGATACTTGCTCTTTGTGATAATCGTGCAGCAACTTGATAACAAAAACATGGCTGTCATCATAACGGCGATAAATTTCGCCTGTTGAATCATTGTTTTCATACATTCATTGATTTTAATAGATTGATAATATGTTATAGATTGATAATATGTTATAGATTTAATGTTTTCCCGTTCCATACAAAGAAGTATCTGTTGTTTTGCGCAAAGTTGACAGTAGAAAAGAATATTCTGGACGAGTATTTCCATACGGTAATGAGATGGGAATTTCCATCGTTCGGCACAGTTGCCGACAATCCTTTTTCTATTGTACCCACACCGGCCATTTTGCCATCTACGAACAAGAACAAAGCATCACTGCCTTTATTCCCTCCCTGATAGAAAAACAGGACTTGATCTCCGTCTACCTGTGGGGGAGCGTTTACGAATTTGGTTCCGAATTTGATGAACTCTTTGAGCTTACCGTTGGATTTCACATGTTGAAGCCGTTCTTCATCCGTTCTGTAACGGTTTACTTTTTCTTCCAAGTCCTCGTTGATGAAATTCAGAACCGAACGTACCACTGCATTACTCGACGCCGGTTGTGTATTTCCTCCGGAGGCGTTTGTGGCTCTTGCCACATTAGCAGGTCTCGATGCGGGTTGAGATGCGGGTCTTGATACCGGTTGGGATGCAGGAGCCTCTTCAACGGTTTTTTTACCGCCAAACAAACCTGTAACATTCTTGAAGATTCCACCGGACTTTTCGGTAGTCTGCTGTACCGGTTGTTGCGCGGGAACCGTTTGTTTTGGCTGGCTGCGTGTAATCCGCTCACCTAACAGTTCTTGTGTAAGCGGTTCGATCTCATCCAGCAACATATTGGGGTCGATGACTTTTGCTTTCTGTTTTTCCACAGTAGCGGTCTGTACATCTATGACCTTTACGCTCAACATATTGCGGCTGCCGGCTTGCGTAACGACCGACAATACCACCTTGTGAGCGCCTGCCAGCTTACCCAGTTGGGTGGCCTGGCTTTCATCTACGGCGTCGGTGTTGGAAAACTCCTGTTCTTTCATGATCTGGTCAAGCAATGACCGTTCTACAATGGAGAATTTTCCGGTATTGACAAATACGGAACTGATCATTTCCCGAACGACGATCTTTGTTCCTTCGTCGACCCCTACAGCGAACGGATCGAAGACCGCAACCCGCAGTTGGCTCTCCTCCTGTGCATGCAACGGCAGTGCGGACACTGCCATGGCAAACAGGCCAAGCAATACAATCTTTTTCATCTTTTATATGTTTATCTCATTTAATCCATGGGATCAAATTCGTGATTATCTTTTTCACGGCATCTTCCAATGCTTTACGCCCGGCCTTTTCCTGCGACACCGATCCGCCTTTCTGTGAAACTTCATCGTTGTAGACTACTTTCTGTTTGTGCGTGTCGTAGAGTTCTATCTCTACATCCGCATAACAAAACACCATGTTGCCTGATGTTTCCGAAGTCCTCATCGTTGTATTCAGACGCAGCTTGAAGTCGGCTTGCACGGCATCTTCCACAAAGCTGCATCCATTAGCCGCCAATTGTGCTTTCAGCTTATTGGCGAGCAAATGTTCGGGCTTACCGAAGAAATCTTCGCTGCTTTCTATGTACACATATACGCCTTGCGCTAGCCGTGCAAGCATTTGTATCATTTCATTGTACAGGTTTACCGACTTGTTCAGTTGCAGGCTTTCATGGTCATCGGCATCAACGGCGATCAGCAAGTCTTGCGCATAGCGTACGCCGGGAAACAATGGACGGGCGCGTTCACATTCCGCGCGGGCTTTCGCTTTTTCGTTGTTCTGCTCCAACCGTATGGCTGTGTTCAACGAGCCCTCCGCCTGTTGCAGCAGCATACCGATATTCGCCTTGTAATAGCCTGTTAATTCTTGCTTATTAACGTATGCAAACGCGTATGCAAGCTTTGCATTCGCATCATAATACGATTCGATCTTGAGGCCTGCCACTTCGGTATCGGAGGTTGTGGAAGCCACGTTGGAGAAACTTTCGCGCTCATCGTATCTCCCATTCACGGTTTGCGCGGACATGCCGCTTTGCGTGGCGGAACTTATCTTCACCCGTATTTTCTTCGACAGATCGGCCTGCGCATCGTTTTTTGCCCGTGCCGTAACATCATTGACGGAACTGCCCTGCGTGACTTCACTATAAGCAAACCCTGTGAAATAAAACTGTTCGGGATAGTGTTGGTTTCTCAGACTGCTGTCCAGCCAGCGGGGCTTCTCCTGTCCATGGGAACAGAGAAAAGCCAGCGCACAGGCCATAATCAATACAACCTTTTTCATCCTACGGGTTTAGTCTTCAATCGTGACATTCTCGTTGATAAATCTGGATATTTCATCCATTTCATTCAGTACAAGTTTGGTTTCCTTCAGCGATTTCTTCAACGCCCTTTCGCACGCCGCCCTTCCCTCTTCTTCGTTCAGGATAAAAAAGATCTTGTACTGTCTGGAATCGCCATTGTTCTTTACAATAGAGTAACTTTCCGTCAATGCTCCGCTTACATCCATGGCAACCTGTTTCTTGAATGCGCCGGAAAACTTGTCTATTTCTTCTTCCGGATTTTCCGCATTGCCTTTCAACATGGATGTCACAATACCCTCCACCTTTCCACCGACAAGATTGGCATAATAGTTCTGGGCATTAGTCAACGCATATTGCCGGCAAACATTAACGGACTTGCACTGTTCCACTTCGCCCGGGATCTCTTTGTTTCCCTTTTCCGCCAGTCTGGCATAATGCTCGAGTAAAGCCACTTCAATACTTCTCGAGCTTCCGGCCAGTTTCCAACCTTCTTTCTGATATTCTTTCAGTTTGTTTTTGTACTCTTTTTCTTTCGCTTTCTGCAATTGCTTCTCTTGTTTCTTGGACAATTGTGCATAGGATACCTGAGGGATCGCGAACAAAGTGGAAATGGCGAACATAACCATAACACTCATTTTAAAAAACTTGCTTTTCATAACTGTAACATATTAATATTGATAAATTGTGATATATTTATTCCTCCATCAAAGAATGGGTAATTGTACTTGAAACTCCACATATACAGGCGTATCAAAGGCGCCTGTAATCACAAAAGCTGCTCATTAAACGTTCGT
>JAIRKY010000093.1 GCA_031259755.1 Mediterranea sp. (in: CFB group bacteria)
TCAGGAATTATTGATGATATGGCCGGAGACTTGCCTCCCCTCCGGCTGGGAGTTTTTATGTAAAACAGCTACTACCTTAATGCTCCGGCTTGTTCTTATCCGACAGGTTTTACAATTTCAATTCTTAATCCCAATGCGTTCATTATCCGATAGAACGTACTTACGCTTGGATTTATCGTACCCTTCTCCACACGGGAAATGTAGGATTTTGTAGCGTTGATGCGCTTTGCAAGCTCGGTTTGAGTTACTTTGGCTTCTTTCCTTGCGTCGAGCAGGATTTGCCCGGTGTAGAAAGCAAATGCATTTTCCTCGGCTTTCGTACGTTCAGAGGTTCCTTCTTTTCCAAACTTTGCATCCAATACAGCATCATAATCTACGATGCGATGATTATTTGTCTTCATAATATGCCTCCTTTATTTTTAATGCTTTTTCTATTTCTGACGGTGGCGTTTTCTGCATTTTCTTCTGAAATCCATTGAACAGGACCACTATCTGGTCGTTATCGAAAATGAAAAACACACGGTAAATATTGCCGTTGTATTCAGTCCGTAACTCATAAAGTCCGTTCCTTATCAGTTTGACGAACTTCTTAGGCAGTCTGTCCTGTGTTTTCAATAGAAGTAGTCCGTACTGGATTTTTTCCTGCTCCTTCTCTTTTAAAGTAGCCATAAATGCTTCAAAATATCCACCGTATGTTGTTATCTTACGTTTCATAATACAAAGGTAGTATAAGTTTTAATATAATGAAACCCTCCGTGTTGTTTTATTCCCTTTCTACCGGATTGTTTCTTCTTCATGATCATTTGAGTTTTAGCAAATTCAGTAGGAGTTGTTGCCCGACGGCATTGGCGCGGTTTCCTCCCGAAGTATTGAATGTGTTCATCGACTCGTTCATTCCATCGGCATCGACAGGAGCGGGATACGCCCTTACGTCTCTGATGCATGAAGGTATATCGAGTGTTGTGATAATGACCTTTCCGCTTCCGGCGGGAATAACAGTCAAAGCCGAATAGACTTCTTTCTTATGATCGGATACGCATCCCACAAGCGTTTCGCCGTTGAACGTACGAAGCCCGACGCGACGGCGATTATAAGCCGCGAAACATTGATACTCCCAATTAAAAGCACAGTCCGAAGGAAGTCCCTCGAAGACAGGATGCCGGCGGTTAAAGAAATTGCCGCCATACCAGGAACGTCCCAATGCTTTGGAACCGCGGTAATCCAGAACTTCCTTGTCGGCCAGGAACTCGGCCCAACGTTCCGGATTGTCAACGACGATAAGTGTATGACCTTTATACACCCATTCCATAATATCGCTCATGCCGCTTCCCCATTGTTGTGGTTCAAAAGCCCCAACAAGCAGATAATCTCCGGCCGGGACGCCGGAATTATAAGTAGGCAAGTCAAATCCCGCTGTCTTCATGAAGCGCTGCAACACTCCTGTCGTATCGGCGATCGAGCCATTGGCGGAGATGCCTGCAGTATTGAGTCTGACGGCGAACAATGCGTCATCGCCACGTGTAATTACCTTCTTACCGTTTAAGAGTTCAGCCTCAACGTGTGTATATCCGGCTTTTTCGGGAATAAGCGTCCATCCGGCGATCAGGTTCTGTCCATACACAACTCCACCCTCGACTTTTACTTTACGGGTCATGGCCGACAGGATATTTCCCTCTTGATCTCTTGCTGTTAATCTCAGCAGATGATCGCCCCGTATGTTCTCTTCGTTGACAATATATACATCGACAGTAGCCGTATCGCCAACACTGCACACCTTACGATCCATCTTGACCGATAAGAATAGAGGCCGGTTATAACGGGAGATCAATTCGACATCTCCTTTGGGGTTGCGATAGTTGTCTACGATACCCGAATGGTTCTCGAGTTTCATACTTTCCCAACCATTTACGGCATATCCGTCAACCGTGTTACTGATACGGATATTCTCGATGGCGCGTCCCTGGTAGTAATAGGCTACATCGCCCATAGCGCGGGTCAGATGATCGACGGTGGGGAATGCGCTTTCGAACTGCTTTTCTTTCAAGAAACGTTCGTAAGCGTCATACCATGCCAGGTAATCGGCTGCTTCCCATCCTTCTGTTCTTCCGGTACGCAAGATCTCTTCCCGGATCAGTTGCAAACGGGGTGGAGCGCCGATCGCGCCGTCCTCTCCCCAGAAGATGATCTCATCTTTATGGTCTGAGAAACGGTGATAGTTATCTTTACCGATATACAAATTGTCGTGATATACACCCGGGCCGCCGGCATGATGCCTGTCCCACCACCCATAATCATAGAACGTCGTATCATTGGGCGTCAGATGAAGTTTGAAACGGGTGTTGTGTTCGTTCAGCGGGTTCTCGCCATTACTGGAGTTGTAGGTAAAGATGCGGGTCGGGTCAAGTTCACGCCCCATTCGCATCTGGCGATAATCTTCCGCCTGGGGGTAAGCGCCGCGCTCGTTGTGCATATTATAAATAATAAGACTGGGGTGATTCCGGTCTCTGCGGATCATACGGGCCAGCTTCTCATTACGATAGCCAAAATAGAAATGCGATTGCATGTTGTCATCGTCGAAACGATTGGCGGGATACTGATTCCCTCCGGGTTCTTCATAATAGAGTAATCCCAATTCATCGGCATGATCCAACACGGCGGGTTGTCCAATGGCCCGGTGGAAATTGAGCATATTCAATCCCAGGTCTTTGGCGATGCGTACCTGGCGACGAGCTAATTCGTCTGTAGGAGCGATACCGTTATCAGGCCAGAAACTCCAGGAAATAGCCGTACGCAGAACAATGCGTTTGCCATTCAGATAAAACTGCCGGTCGCCTTTTACGTCACGCACTTCAAACCATCTGAACCCGAAACGTTGTGTGATCTTATCTTCTCCGACAGTAACCGAAAGCGTATAGAGATCGGGAGAATCCACGCTCCATAACCTGGCGTTGGCTACAGCGACCGCGTAAACATGCCGCGACGCTCCTTCCGGACAAGATACGGAAGAGTAGGTTTTGGCGTAAACACGCTGATCTGTTCCATATTCGAATATCTCTAAAAGAACATCCTTCTTTTCTTCCTTCTTTGTCAGGTTGCGCACTGCCACCTCTACTTCTATATGGGTAGGGTTCGGCCGGTTCTTCACAAACAGATCTTCTACGAATATCTGGTCTGTGGCTATGAGAGATACCTTGCCGGTTATTCCGCCAAATCCGTGAGTCGGATTCGTGAAGTACTCGCCCCAGGTGTACACTTGGGAATCTTTCCAGTTGAAATTACCATTAGGATCTGTTATGCGGAATGCGATCTCATTTTCCGCGCCGTATTTGGCGTAAGAGGTGATATTCACATCAAACGGAGTACTGTTTACGAGATCATATCCGGCTAATCGCCGGTTTATGAATATCTCCGCCCTGAAACGGACAGAACCGACTTTGAGAATTATGTTCTTCCCTTCCCATTCACGGGGGATAAACACGTTTGTCGTAAACCACGAAACTCCCGTATAATTGCCGTTGACTCCGAAAGCGTCTCCGTTCCTGCCCCATAAATGACCTTCTACGGTGGCTGGTAACATGACATTCTCCTTATCCGGTGTTTCCAGAAGTTGCCATCCGCCGGTAGGAAGATTGACAGGGAGCTGTTTTATATCAACGGGGGGAAGATATAGTTTATCTTTCTTCCATTCCGCTTTCTCGTCTAACGTGATGTTCCACGATGCGGAGGAGAGATCGATCTGCGGCCGTTCCTGTGCGGGAAGTGTGCATACATTTAGCAAACCGAGAACAAGCAATAGTTTTTTTGTTAAAGAACGATGTTTCATGATTGATACAGTCTTAATAATAGTCTTAATAGATAGAATAGGCCAGCGCAGGCCATAAGTTACGTATACGCTGTTCGGGGTCCCATTTCCCGCCAAATGTCCACTGGGCTGTGATGGCATGAAATTCCGGGGCTTCTTCCGCTTCCTGCAA
>JAIRKY010000112.1 GCA_031259755.1 Mediterranea sp. (in: CFB group bacteria)
TCTCTTAGAGTGAAATTCTATAAGCATGATTACATCATTGCTTACAAAGTGTTAACTATTAATAATACATTTATGAAAGGAAGACAAATTAAAACAAGAGGACGACGATTTCTCCGGCTATTAACATTCTTATTCATGATTCCCATTGGAATGTCAGCCCAAAACGTCACTGTGAAAGGAAATGTAGTGGATGAATTCGGTGATCCGATTATTGGCGCAACGATTGTGCAGAAAAGTGCGGCTTCTAATGGAACGATCACCGACCTGAATGGGGACTTCACGCTGAGCGTACCTGCAAACGCTACACTTGTCGTATCATACATCGGAATGGTCAATCAGGAAGTTAAAGCCATTGCAGGACAAACGCTAAAAATCACACTGAAAGACTCTGCCGAAGCGCTCGAAGAAGTGGTTGTCATCGGTTATGGTACACAGCGAAGAGCAGATTTAACCGGCTCAGTAGCCTCGATCGGAGCAAGCACGTTAAAAGATATCCCGGTAACTTCTGCCGCTGCAGCAATTACCGGGCGATTAGCCGGGGTGAATGTAGTAACTACTCAAGGTTCGCCGGATGCATCCATTAATATTCGCGTACGCGGTGGGGGCTCAATCACACAAGATAATGATCCTTTATATATTGTAGACGGTTTTCAGGTGAGCAATATTAATGATATTCCTCCGGGTGACATTGAATCAGTCGATGTATTGAAAGACGCCTCGTCTACAGCTATTTATGGTTCGAAAGGCGCCAATGGGGTTATTCTTGTTACCACAAAAACCGGTAAGGCCGGTAAACTCAAAGTAAGTTTTGATACTTCAATCGGTTTCAGCAAGATGTACAATCAATATCCTGTGATGTCGCCTTATGAATATGTATATATGCAGAAAGAGCTTGATCCAACGGATAATGCCAGTTTCTTTGACCGCTATGGTCGTTGGGAAGACCTGGATGTTTACCGTTCCGTAAAAGGCGAAAATTGGCAAGAAAAAATATTCGGACGCACGGGTGTTAAGCAGAATTACACATTGAGTGTGATGGGAGGTGACGATAAAATGACCTATAATCTTAGCTATATACGCGATGACGAAGATTATATTATGATTGGTTCGAACTATGTACGTGATAATATCAATGCGAAACTTAACCGGAAGATCAATAAAGCTTTAAGTTTGGAATTCCAGTCTAAATTAACCCGTACAGTTATTAACGGCGCAAGTGTATCGAGTGGAAGTAAGCTGCGCGACGCTATCCGTTATCCCGTTGTGGAAACACTTGAGAGTTTAACGGAAGGTGATATTGGTGATGATTACAATGTAGCAAATATCACGAACCTGAACGACCCGTATTATAATATTGCAAACGAGTATAAAAAACAACAGCAATTTACCAATTCGTATAATGTGGGTTTGAATTGGGAAATAATTAAAGGCCTTAACCTTCGCGGCGAAGGTACGTATAACTATATCTTCAACAGAACCGACAATATATTCCTGAACAAAACCGGTGAAGCCTCAGGAAAAGGTGGTATGCCTGTTTCTAAACGTATGTATCAAGACGGCTTTCGTTACACCTACCGTGTTTTGACAAGCTATAATGCGAGTATCGCCGATGCGCACAAAATTGACGCAGTTGCCGGTTTGGAATTTAATTCTACCGAAACAAACAAAATGGATATAAGTTCCGACTATTACCCTATTGATTTTTCAGTGGAAAATGTATTGGCGATGTGGCACGAAGGTTCTTCTCAGCCCACTTATACGACAATCAATGAGCCAAGTCGTACACAGTCTTATTTTGGCCGTATCAATTACAATTATAAAAGCCGGTACTACCTCACCGCTACAGCCAGGTACGACGGTACGAACGTATTTGCTCCGGGCAATAAATGGGGATTCTTCCCAGCAACTTCATTAGCTTGGCGTATTTCGGAAGAGAATTTTATGGAACCTTATAAGAATTGGATCGACAACCTGAAACTTCGCCTTAGTTACGGTTTGGCCGGTAATGCCCGCGTAGGATCTTATTGGCGCCAAACTTACGCGCCGGTAACCGCATCCAACAGGTTGTACTACATAGGCGAGACTCCGCAAAGTAGTTTGCAACCCAGTAGTACACTCCGTAATGAGAAGTTGACTTGGGAGACGAAGTATTCAACTAATGTCGGCTTAGACGTCAACTTATTCTCCAGCCGCCTCAATTTAACCGCCGATGTATATAAAGATGTAACCAAGGATCTGATTCTGCAAATACAGCTTCCTTCCACTTCAGGTTACTCCTCTCAATACCAGAATTTGGGGCAAACAACCAACAAAGGAGTGGAGTTTACCATTGATGCTACAGCTCTTCAAGGAAAAGATTATTATTTAGGTATGAATTTCAATATTGCATTCAATAAGAATAATGTGGACTTCTTGTACGGTGATGAAGAAAAGACACCATTAATCAGTTCTTCCAACTCTATGACCGGCAACGACTTCAACCGCGACAACTACCGTACATTCGTAGGTGATGAAATCGGTTTGATTTACGGTTATAAGACCGATGGTTTCTATTCGTTCAATGACTTCACGTTTAATGATGGAACAAAGAAATGGGAACTAAAAGAAGGTGTAGTGGACTGTAGAAAAGTATTCACTTCTTCCGGGGATTATTTCGGTCCCGGACATATAAAAATCAAAGACCTCAGTGGCCCCGATGGAGTACCCGATGGACAGATTGACGCTGATAATGACCGTACTGTAATTGGCCGCGCATTACCAAAGTTTACCGGAGGTTTCAGTGTGAACGGACAATGGAAAGGCATTGACTTGGCGGCAATGTTCAACTTCTCGTATGGTAATGACATATTGAATGCCAATAAGATGGATTATACCACTTACACGGGCTCGAAACGCTACCAGAACATGTCGACAACAATGAACCTAAGCGATCGTTTCACCACCATTGATCCGATAACCGGATTTAATATTTACCACGGTAAATACGCCGACCCGGTATTGCTTCAGGAACTAAACCAGAATGCTAAAATCTGGCACCCGTTAGAAAATGGTATGGCTACCACAGACTGGGCAGTAGAAGACGGCTCTTTCCTTCGTTTCAGCAATCTGACCATAGGTTATACGCTTCCAAGACGACTGACTCAGAGGGTAGGTGTACAGAATTTACGTATCTACGGAACAGTGAACAACTTGTATGTTTGGACCAAATATTCCGGCCAGGATCCGGAAGTTGATACATCGGGAAGTGTGTTAAGACCTGGTACCGACCTATCTGCATACCCGAAAGCCCACACATATCTTTTCGGACTTAATCTTACATTTTAAAGGTTTACACTATGAAAAAGAATATATTATATTTATTATTTGCCGCAGGCTTGCTGATATTTACAGCCTGTGAGGATTTTCTGGACACGAAGTCGCCATCTCAACAGACCTCCCAAACTGTTTTTGAAAATGAAGGTATGACGCGCTCGGCCATCATGGGGGTATACTCTCAATTAAATGTAACGAGTGTTTATGGACAAAAGATGTCTGTAAACTGGCAAGGCAATTCGGATATTGAGTTTGCCAGCGGTTTCGCAACTTCTGACGCGCTAAAGACTGCGAGTGGCGATACACCCGCTCAAAACTTTTGGGATAACTCGAACAACAATACGACCGTTTGGACAGACCTCTTCAAATTAGCTGAATTAGGTAGCGCCGCAGTTGAAGGCATCCGCAATTCGGATTTACTTCAGGAGAAACCGGAAACGATGAAACGTTATCTCGGCGAAGCCTTGGTGATACGCTCGTTGGCCTATTTCGAACTGGTTCGCCGCTGGGGAGATGTTCCTTTCCGCAGTGAGACATCAGCATCAGACCTGTCGAACGTCTATATGGATAAAATCAGTCGCGACAGCGTATACAATGTGATCATTGATGATATATTGGAAGCCATCGACTATCTTCCGTATATAGGTGTCGTACCCGAATATACGGTAGAACGCGTGAACAAAGCATTCGCAAAAGGATTGCTGGCCCGTATCGCATTATTTGCCGGTGGTTGGTCAGTTCGCGATGGTAATCAATTCCTCGATAAAACGAATATAGAAGAGTACTCAGGCAACTTGCCGGGAATGGAACCTATGAACGGATACTATGTAGGTCGTCCGAAGAACTGGAAGGAATATTATAAGATTGCAGAACAACAATGTGCCGAACTGATTGCCGACGATGCCAATCCGCATAGCTTGGATCCTGACTATAGCAATATCTGGAAAACAGTATGCGGTTTAGAAACTAATCCTTACAACGAAAATCTGTTTGAATGTGCGAACGGTGTAGGACAGACCGGTGACATCGGAACCCTGATGGGAGCTCCACAAGATGGTGATATTGGTTGGGGTAATCGCGGTAGTTTCGGCGGTTCTTACGCTGCCACGAACGCATACTACTTCTATTCATTTGCTCCGAACGATAAACGCCGTGACGTTGCTGTTACCTGGACAAGATTCGGAAAGAACAGTAACAACGGTAACACCATTGAAGAGTACTTAACAACCAATCCCCTGGACTTAAAGTTCGCAAAATGGAATTTTTTCTGGACGTCCGACCAATACAGAGCCATCTGTTTGACTTCTACCAGCCGTGTTCCAACCGGCATCAACTGGATCCTGATGCGATATTCCGACATTTACCTGATGTTTGCCGAAGCCCGCTATGGAGTAGAAAGCGACAAAACTTCTGTAAATAGTATAGCCGGGATAAGCGCAGCCACTGCTTTGGAAAAAGTACGTGAAAGAGCTTTTGGCGCCGGATCAGCAGAAGTGCATAACTATGACCCGGACTTCATGGAAGCTATCATACACGAACGCGCTTGGGAATTTGGCTGTGAAGGTATCCGTAAACTCGACTTGGTACGCTGGGGACTGTTGGATAAGAAGATTGAAGATATGAAAGAAGCTTTGGTAAAAATACTGGATGGTACGCAAAATGTGAAGATATTTGACAAGACCTATAATGCCGGTCAATTCCCGGCGAAAGTGTATTACAAATATACATCGGATAGTTATTTTGAAGGCCGTCCGCCCCTTGACGTAGGAGGTACATACAATTCTAAACTTGTTGACCGTAACTCAGCAAACTTTTATACCGAAATTGTAGGAGGTAACCCCGACCTGACAATCTATCGCGAAGTAGACTGGTTTCCGAAATCCTACTGGAATACAGAGTCCAATTATGTCGATGAGAACACGAGTACCATAGAAAACTATTGTAAGATATTGATTTGTAGTTCAGGGTTGAGATCGTCCTACAATTACGATGCGTTGTTCAGTCAACTGAAATACGGGAACCTCATTAAGACCAGATATGACAATTATAAGGTAGGTTCAACCGGCGGCAATGGCGTTTGTAACTATCGCCACTTGTATGCTATCTATTACGAAGATATCACTAAATCGAAAGGTTATCTGAAGAACTCATACGGATATTAAGCGGCAAGGCGCCGCAGTCAGGATTCCATGCGGCACAGTCCGGTTTTTAAATAGAACTATTAGAAATTAAACAAGTATGAAACCCCCATGAAATAAATTTCGTCCAAGAGAATGTAAATTGGTGTGTAGTTGCTACCTTAGAAGCATTCACCAAGAAATAGAATGCTATGAGTACAGTAACTTTTCAACAA
>JAIRKY010000034.1 GCA_031259755.1 Mediterranea sp. (in: CFB group bacteria)
GGCAAAAAGTCCTGATGCAGCCGGAAAGCTAAAAGGAATATCATTTAGCTTTTTATTGATCAATATGCTATAATAATCCACCGTTCCTGATTATTATGATAAAACAGGACAGGGATCAAAACAGTACTTCCAGCCGGATATGACAACATGGATCTGCCACCGTCATCCGGGTTCCGACTAATTCTATTCTGAAATTTCACGGGGGATAATAATCTTTAATGGAGACCTTCGTGTATGCGCGCGTAATGGTTAATTGATTATTTAACGGAGTATTGAGATATCGGACTCACGTTAAAATTAAAGAAGTATTCAATCAAAATGTCAGTTCGGTAATAGGGATAATAATTAGAAAGATAAAGCAATAAAATCATTCCAATTTATCGCATAAAGAACAAAGCACATTCCAATTAATAAGAATAAAACGCTAAAAACAAAAAATATTCTCTTCCTATTGCTATAAAACAGTACCATTATGAAATTAAATACATATCTTTGCAAGACGTTTTGACAGAATGTACAGGTATTATAATGGAATAAAGACAGGAAGAATGAAAGAAAAAGAACTTTTTAACAATGAAACAAAAGTAGTACCTTATCAACAACGACCCGAACAATTAGGATTATACAATGCCGCCAATGAGCACGACGCTTGCGGGGTGGGTATGCTGGTAAACATTCATGGAGAAAAATCGCATGAAGTTGTGGAATCGGCTTTAAAAGTGTTGGAGAACATGCGTCACCGTGGCGCTGAAGGAGCCGATAATAAGACCGGCGACGGAGCAGGGATCATGCTTCAAATTCCTCATGAATTCATTCTATTGCAAGGTATCCCTGTACCGGAAAAAGGTAAGTATGGTACCGGACTTCTATTCCTGCCAAAAAACGAAAAGGATCAAGCGTCGATCTTAAGCATTGTCATCGAAGAAATCGAAAAGGAAGGACTGACTTTGATGCATTTGCGTAACGTCCCAACTCACTCGGATATTCTTGGAGACGATGCGCTGGCTAATGAACCGGATATCAAACAAGCCTTTGTTACCGGGTTTACAGATACAGATACTGCAGATCGTAAGCTATATAAAATAAGGAAAAGGATTGAAAACAGGATCAGAAATTCCAATATAAGAACGAAAAATGAGTTCTATATCGTTTCCTTATCCACAAAGAGCATTATATATAAAGGTATGCTCTCTTCCCTGCAACTGAGAAACTATTATCCCGACCTTACCAATCCTTATTTCACCAGCGGAATTGCTTTGGTGCATTCCCGCTTTAGTACAAATACGTTTCCTACATGGAGTCTGGCGCAACCTTTCCGCCTGTTAGCTCATAACGGGGAGATCAATACGATCCGCGGTAATCGCGGATGGATGGAAGCGCGGGAAAGCGTACTCTCCTCCCCTGCTCTTGGTGATATCAAGAATATTCGTCCTATTGTGCAACCCGGCATGAGCGATAGCGCTTCACTGGATAACGTATTGGAATTTCTGGTGATGTCGGGTTTGAGCCTTCCACATGCGATGGCTATGCTCGTACCGGAATCTTTCAACGAAAAGAATCCGATCAGTGAAGACCTGAAAGCATTCTACGAATACCACTCTATCCTGATGGAGCCGTGGGATGGCCCGGCCGCTTTGCTTTTCAGCGATGGCCGCTACGTCGGCGGTATGCTTGACCGCAACGGCCTGCGCCCGGCGCGCTACCTGATCACACATAACGATATGATGGTCGTTGCTTCCGAAGTTGGAGTTATGGATTTTGAACCTGCCGGGATCAAAGCCAAAGGCCGCTTGCAACCCGGTAAGATCCTGATGGTAGACACGGAGAAAGGCGAGATCTACTACGACGGCGACTTGAAAAAAGAGCTGGCGGAAGCTAAGCCATATCGCAAATGGCTGTCTAACAACCGTATTGAACTGGACGAATTGAAGAGTGGACGTAAAGTTTCACACCAAGTGGAAAACCACGAGCGCATGCTCAAAACGTTCGGTTATTCAAAAGAAGACATCGAAAGAATCATTACCCCAATGGCCACTACAGGCGCGGAACCTGTAAATTCAATGGGTAACGATACTCCATTGGCTGTCCTTTCGGATAAACCTCAGTTGTTATTCAACTACTTCCGCCAACAATTCGCGCAAGTCACCAATCCTCCGATCGACCCGATCCGTGAAGAACTGGTGATGTCGCTTACCGAGTATATCGGCGCGGTAGGTATGAACATCCTTACTCCAAACGAAAGCCACTGTAAAATGGTGCGTTTGAACCACCCGATCCTGACAAATACGCAACTTGACCTTTTATGCAACATCCGTTATAAAGGATTCAATACGATCAAACTACCTCTTTTGTTTAACGCATCAAAAGGAAAAGCCGGCCTGCGGGAGGCATTGACGACACTTTGCAGGCAGGCGGAGGAATCTGTGAACGAAGGGGTGAACTACATTGTCCTGACCGATCGCGGCATAAACGAAATATATGCCGCTATACCTTCTCTATTGGCAGTAAGCGCTGTACACCACCACCTGATCTCAGTGGGTAAACGTGTACAAACAGCTTTGATCGTAGAATCCGGAGAGATCCGCGAAGTGATGCACGCCGCTTTATTGCTTGGTTTCGGAGCAAGCGCCCTTAACCCTTATATGGCTTTTGCCATTTTAGACAGGTTGGTGGAAAAGCAAGATATCCAGTTGGATTACGCTACGGCGGAAAAGAACTATATCAAAGCCATTTGTAAAGGACTATTCAAAGTGATGAGCAAAATGGGGATCAGCACGATCCGTTCTTACCGCGGCGCAAAGATATTCGAGGCCATAGGACTGAGCCAGGAACTTAGCAGCGCTTATTTCGGCGGCATCAATTCCTGCATTGAAGGCATCCGTCTGGATGAAATCGCACGCGACGCCATCACCATGCACAATACAGGGATTGTTACCGAATCTGACAGCCTGCTGAAAAATGAGGGAATTTATTCTTTCCGTAAAGACGGTGAACCTCATGCCTGGAATCCGGAAACGATCAGCGCTTTACAGTTGGCCACCCGCTTGGGAAGCTACAAAAAATTCAAAGAATATACTTTTATCGTAGATAACAAAGAGAAACCCATCTTCTTGCGTGATTTTTTCAGTTTCAAGCGCAACCCGATCCGTATCGATAAGGTTGAACCGGTGGAAAATATCATGAAAAGGTTTGTGACCGGCGCGATGTCTTACGGATCGATCAGCAAAGAAGCGCACGAAGCAATGGCTATCGCCATGAACAAGATACACGGTCGTAGTAACACCGGCGAAGGTGGTGAAGATCCCGCCCGTTTCACCCCTCGTGAAGATGGCGCAAGCCTTCGCAGCGCCATCAAACAGGTGGCTTCCGGACGTTTCGGGGTAACAACAAAATACCTGGTTCACGCAGATGAGATACAGATCAAAATAGCCCAGGGAGCAAAACCGGGAGAAGGCGGACAGTTACCGGGATACAAGGTAGACCAGATCATTGCAAAAACCCGTCACAGTATACCGGGCATTTCATTGATCTCTCCTCCTCCGCACCATGACATCTACTCCATCGAGGATCTGGCGCAATTGATCTTCGACTTGAAGAACGTAAATCCGAAAGCGAAGATCAGTGTGAAACTGGTGGCGGAGAGCGGTGTGGGAACCATTGCCGCCGGGGTAACTAAAGCGAAAGCCGACCTGATCGTTATATCCGGAGCTGAAGGAGGTACAGGAGCCTCTCCTGCTTCATCTATCCGCTATGCTGGTATTTCTCCTGAACTCGGACTGAGCGAGACGCAACAAACGCTCGTCCTTAACGGATTGCGCGGGCAAGTCATGTTACAGGTAGACGGACAATTGAAAACCGGACGCGATATTGTATTAATGGCTATGCTGGGAGCGGAAGAATTCGGATTCGCCACATCGGCCTTGATCGTACTGGGTTGTGTGATGATGCGCAAATGCCATATAAACACTTGTCCGGTAGGGGTAGCCACGCAAAATGAAGAGCTTCGCAAACGCTTCCTTGGACGTAGCGAATACCTGGTGAATTTCTTCAGCTATCTGGCAGAAGAGGTACGCGAATACCTTGCCGATCTTGGTTTCGAAAAGTTGGACGATATCGTAGGACGTACCGACCTGATCGAACGTAAACCCAACAACGGCGACAATCCAAAGCATGAGTTACTGGATTTCAGCAAAGTGCTTTACAGCCTCACCCCGGCCATCTCCAAAGGAGAGAGAAATACATGTATCCGGAAAATAGCGGAACAGGATCATGGCGTGAATGGAGTAAAAGATATAACTATTATTCAAGATATCCGGGAAGGAAAACCCTTGGAATATACGATTACCAACACGGATCGTAGCGTAGGGGCTATGCTTTCCGGCCTGATAGCCAAAGAAGGAATGGGTAGCCTTTCCCCTCTCCAAAGAAGTGAGGCCGCCACCATTCACATCAAGTTCAAAGGTTCGGCCGGTCAAAGTTTCGGCGCATTCCTCGTTTCCGGAGTGCATTTCAAACTCGAAGGTGAAGCGAATGACTATTTAGGAAAAGGGTTAAGTGGCGGACATATTGCTGTACTACCTCCTGTACGTAGCAATTTTGAAGCAGAGAAAAACACCATTGCCGGCAACACCTTATTATATGGTGCGACTTCGGGCGAGGTGTACATCAATGGCCGCGTAGGAGAACGCTTTGCCGTACGTAACTCAGGAGCTGTGGCCGTTGTAGAAGGTGTAGGCGACCACTGCTGTGAGTACATGACCGGAGGGCGCGTTGTCGTATTGGGCGAAACCGGCAGAAACTTCGCCGCAGGTATGAGTGGCGGTGTAGCATACGTGTGGAACAAGAATGGCAACTTCGACTACTTCTGTAACATGGAGATGGTAGAACTATCACTGATTGAAGAAGCCGGATACCGCAAAGAACTGCATGAATTGATTCGCCAACACTACCTGTACACCGGATCAAAACTGGCACGCACTATGCTCGACGATTGGAATCGCTACATAGAAGAGTTCATCCAGATCGTACCGATCGAATACAAAAAGGTATTGCAGGAAGAACAAATGCAAAAGCTACAGCGCAAGATCGCCGATATGCAGAGAGACTATTAGATTTACGATCGGACGATTTACAATTAGACGATTGAAGTTACATTATTCTGTTGTTCCACTATAAGGAGGTAGAATATCTCAGACAAAGATCGTAAAAGGGCAAATCGGCAGACCGTAAATCAGTAAAAGATATTTCAAGCGTAAATCGTAAAATCGTAAATCAAAATGGGAGATTCAAAAGCATTCCTGACAATACATAGACAAGAAGCCGGATACCGGTCTATTCACGAACGTATTACCGACTACGGAGAAGTAGAACAGACCCTGAATACCCGTGAACGTAAGTTGCAGGCATCACGGTGCATGGATTGCGGTGTTCCTTTCTGCCACTGGAGTTGTCCGTTAGGCAATAAACAGCCTGAATGGCAAGACGCCCTTTACAAAGGAAAATGGAAGGAAGCCTACAAGATATTGGGATCAACCTGCGACTTCCCGGAATTTACGGGACGTATCTGCCCTGCCCCCTGCGAAAAGAGTTGTGTGCTGAAACTCTCTTGCGATGAACCGGTTACGATTCGTGAGAATGAAGCCGCAATTGTTGAAGCAGCTTTTCGCGAAGGTTACATTGCGCCTGTCAACCCGAAAAGAAACGGTAAAAAGGTAGCAGTGATCGGCGCAGGCCCCGCAGGATTGGTTGTAGCCAATCAACTAAACCGTAAAGGATATCATGTGACTGTGTTCGATAAAGCGGAAGCGCCCGGAGGATTACTCCGTTACGGTATCCCCAATTTCAAACTCCACAAAACCATCATCGACCGTCGCATGCGACTGCTTGCCGAAGAAGGCATCCGGTTTGAAATGAATACAGAGGTCAGCCTCACCCCGGCCCTCTCCAAAGGAGAGGAAGAAAGAGGGTGTAGCTTGCACTTCATTAATACTGCCGCAGGATTTTCCTCTCTCTCCGAAAGAGAGGGCCGGGGTGAGGCTGTTACTTTCGATGCCATCTGCTTGTGCACAGGAGCCGAAACCCCACGCGACTTGCCGATTCCGGGACGCCACCTGAAAGGCATTTACTTTGCCCTTGACATGCTCGCGCAACAAAACCGGATCATTGATGGAATGACCTTCAGTAAAGATAAACTGGTAAATGCCAAAGGTAAGAAAGTGCTCGTTATCGGTGGAGGAGACACCGGCTCAGACTGTATAGGTACGAGTGTCCGCCATGGCGCAACAAGCGTTACACAGATCGAGATCATGCCTCAACCACCGGTTGGACATAATCCGGCCACTCCCTGGCCGCAATGGCCTGTGGTATTGAAGACCACTTCCAGTCACGAAGAAGGTTGTACCCGTCGCTGGAGCTTAGCATCCAATCAATTCATCGGTAAGAATGGTAAAGTAACCGGCGTGGAAGTAGAAGAAGTAGAATGGATACCGGCAACCGGAGACGGACGGATGACCATGAAACCCACAGGCAAGAAAGAAGTGATCGAAGCCGACATGGTACTACTGGCCATGGGATTCCTCAAACCCGAAGTACCCGGATATCCGGAGAGCGTATTCACAGCCGGCGACCTGATACTCGGTCCAAGCCTCGTCGTAAAAGCTATGGCGACCGGACGTGACGCCGCCTGTAGGATAGACCGCTATCTGTCATCAAAATAAGAATATAAAATAGAGCTGGAACACACGTTCTTTATAAAGAGTAACTTCAATTGTAAAATAGTAAATTCGTAAATCGTAAATAATATCATGTGTGGAATAACCGGAATCTTTCAGATCAAACAGCAATCCAAAGAGCTTCGTGGTAAAGTGCTGAAAATGGCGCAGAAATTGCGCCATCGCGGGCCGGATTGGAGTGGCATATACGTTGGCGGAAGCGCCATCATGGCTCACGAACGCCTGTCGATCGTCGACCCGCAAAGTGGCGGGCAACCGCTATACTCACCCGACAGAAAACATATTCTTGCCGTCAACGGCGAGATCTATAATCATCGCGACATCCGCGAAAAATATGCAGGGAAATATGATTTCCAAACCGGTTCGGACTGTGAAGTCATTCTGGCGCTCTACCGGGATAAGGGTATTGATTTTCTGGAAGATATTAGCGGGATCTTCGCCTTTGCCCTTTACGACGAGGAAAAGGATGAATTTCTGATCGCCCGCGACCCGATCGGTGTTATACCATTGTATATAGGAAAAGATAGCGACGGTAAGTTGTATTTCGCCAGCGAACTGAAAGCGCTCGAAGGGTTCTGTGACGAATACGAACCTTTTCTGCCGGGTCATTACTACTGGAGCCGGGAAGGGGAAATAAAACAGTGGTACAAACGCGATTGGAGCGGCGACGAAGCGCCGTTGCCAAGTTACGATGCCACCGACAAGGCGCCGACAAGTTATGATGCCGATATAAAAAAAATAAGGACGGCGCTTGAAGAAGCCGTACAACGCCAACTCATGAGCGACGTGCCTTACGGGGTACTGCTCAGCGGCGGATTGGACAGCAGCGTGATCTCCGCCATAGCCAAGAAATATGCCGCAAAGCGCGTCGAAACAGACAATCAGAGCGAGGCTTGGTGGCCACAACTACACTCTTTCGCTATCGGATTGAAAGGCGCACCCGACCTGATCAAAGCCCGCGAAGTAGCCGACTTTATCGGCACGGTCCACCACGAGATCAATTACACCGTCCAAGAGGGGCTGGACGCCATTCAGGATGTGATCTACTACATTGAAACTTACGACGTAACCACTGTTCGCGCCTCCACGCCAATGTATCTCCTGGCCCGCGTCATCAAATCTATGGGGATCAAGATGGTACTTAGCGGCGAAGGCGCCGACGAGATATTCGGAGGATACCTTTATTTCCACAAAGCCCCCAACGCCAAAGCGTTCCATGAGGAAACCGTACGTAAGATCAGTAAGCTCTATTTATATGACTGCCTGCGCGCCAACAAGAGCTTGGCGGCATGGGGAGTCGAAGGACGCGTACCATTCCTGGATAAGGAATTCCTGGATGTAGCCATGCGTCTGGACCCCGAAGTGAAAATGGCGCCGGGAAAAGTCATCGAAAAGAAAATTGTGCGCGAAGCCTTTACGGATATGCTACCCGAAAGCGTGACTTGGCGTCAGAAAGAACAATTCAGCGATGGTGTAGGCTACAACTGGATCGATACCCTGAAAGAGATCACTGCCGCGGCGGTAAGCGATGAACAAATGGTAAAAGCCGCAGAACGCTTCCCTATCCATACGCCGCAGAACAAAGAGGAGTATTATTACCGTACCATATTCGAAGAGCGCTTCCCCAGCGAAAGCGCCGCCCGCTCCGTGCCGAGCGTACCGAGCGTCGCCTGCTCCACAGCGGAAGCGCTGGCCTGGGACGCCTCATTCCAACATACAAATGACCCGTCGGGACGCGCGGTAAAAGGCGTACACGAACAGGCATACTAAAAGCCTGTTCTAATTTTATCCGACAATTATCTTATGCCTGCGATTTTGACCCTTTCTCCGGCGGTATCAAACGTGAGTTACCCTTTCTTTGCTATTCCTGTTATTCCATTCCGATATCCACATCCGTTAATAAAATTTATCGACTAATATAATTCTAACAGACAGATAGCACTCTCGCGTACAACGCTCAGAAAGGGGGTGAATCTTTTCCTGACTTCGTCAATGCGCCTCCCAAATCATGTGCAGAGTATCTCCGGTTCGAAAAGCGGCTTAATAGCCTGATGCATTTCTGTAAGGAATAATGTCTTTGTATAGACCTTTCTGTTTTCGGGCATGTTCACTCTGACGGTAGTTATAGTTTTGGCTATATCAAGCACCTTATCCACGCT
>JAIRKY010000047.1 GCA_031259755.1 Mediterranea sp. (in: CFB group bacteria)
TCATGCGCATGGCGAAAGTTTTACATCGGCTTTCTCGCTTTCACCCTTCATGCCCGATGAAGTGTCAAAGTCGGGAAAATGATACATGTTCATTTCTCCCCCGACTTTTAACTGACTAAGCTCCAAAGTCGTCGAACATCAACATGTTGCGTGGGACACCCAGGTCGTACAGCATCTTTTCGACGGCTTTAGCCATCGGGCCGGGACCACACATGTAGTATTCGATATCTTCAGGGGCGTCATGATCCTTCAGATAGTTTTGCAGGATCACGTTGTGGATGAATCCGACAGGGCCGGTCCAGTTATCGTCAGGCAACGGATCGCTCAACGCAATGTGGAAAGAGAAGTTAGGAAATTCTTTTTCCAGTTCACGGAAATCTTCTTCATAGAAGATCTCGTTCTTCGAACGGGCTCCGTACCAGTAAGAGATTTTACGATCCGTGATCTTCAATGTCTTCAACAGGTGAAGGATATGCGAACGCAACGGAGCCATACCGGCGCCACCACCCACATACAACATTTCGCGGTCAGAGTCAAGGATCGGATGGAACTCGCCGAAAGGCCCGGAGACCATTACTTTATCTCCCGGTTTCAACGAGAAAATATAAGAAGAACAGATGCCCGGAGAAACTTTCATGAACCCGCCATTTACTCTATCGAACGGAGGAGTAGCGATACGAACGTTCAGCATCACGATGTCACCTTCGGCCGGATAGTTGGCCATAGAGTAAGCGCGCATCGTTTCTTCATTGTTCTTACAGCTCAAATCCCACATCTTGAACTTATCCCAATCGGCATGGAAACGTTCCTCGATAACATAGTCCGAATAGTTGATGTCGTATTTAGGCACATCGATCTGGATGTAGCCACCCGAAGTAAAGTTCAGGTGCTCGCCTTCCGGCAATTTCACCACAAACTCTTTGATGTAGGTAGCCACATTACGGTTGGAAACCACTTCGCACTCCCATTTCTTTACACCAAGTACAGCCTCCGGGATCTTAATTTCCATATCCTGCTTCACCTTCACCTGGCATCCCAAGCGCCAGTGGGCTTGTTGCTCTTTACGTGAGAAGTGAACCTTTTCCGTCGGAAGTATCTCGCCGCCTCCGCTCTCTACCTGGCAACGGCATTGCGCGCATGATCCGCCGCCTCCGCAAGCCGAAGGAAGGAATATCTTATTAACAGATAACGTAGTCAGCAGGTTTGAACCGCTCCCTACTTCCACTTCCTTTTCGCCATTGATCAGAATCTTCACATTGCCCGAAGGCGAAAGATAGTTCTTGGCTACCAGAAGTATAACGACGAGCAGCAGAATCACTGCAAGGAAAACCCCGATACTCGATAATATTAAAACCGTCATTGTTCTTTCCTATTTATATATGATTATATTTTCAATCCCGAGAAACACATAAAGGCCATAGCCATCAACCCTACTGTAATGAAGGTAATACCTAATCCGCGTAACGGAGCGGGAACGTCGGAATAAGCCATCTTCTCACGGATAGCCGCCAAGCCGACAATAGCCAGCAACCAACCGACACCTGAACCCAGCGCATAAACCACAGCGTCGGCGATACCTGTAATGGCCTGCGGATTGGAAGGCTCCATCGTGATACGTTGTTGCATGAACAGGGAAGCGCCCATAATAGCGCAGTTCACAGCTATCAGAGGTAAGAAAATACCCAATGACGCATAAAGCGAAGGGCTAAAACGCTCAACGACCATTTCCACTAACTGCACAATACCGGCAATAACGGCAATGAACAGAATAAAACTCAGGAAGGTCAGATCGACATCCCCCAGAATACCGCCCGGTGACAACACCCTGGTCTGCAATAAGTAGTTTACAGGAAGTGTTACGACCAACACAAATATAACGGCCAATCCCAATCCCATTGCAGTTTTCACATTCTTCGAAACCGCCAGGTACGAACACATACCCAGAAAGAAAGCGAAGATCATATTGTCTACAAAAATGGAACGGACAAATAAACTTAATAAATTACTTTCCATATTATTTTAGTTCTAAGTTTTGAGTTTCAATTTTTAAGCTTCAAAGCTATATCAGTCAGGCCTGTAAACAATGAACTTAAAAACAATAAACTTGAATTTTATTTTTCCTGTAACTCTTTCTCATGGGCGCGTTGCGCCCAAATGATACACGCGCACAGAATAAGCGCCATCGGGGGCATCAACATCAAACCATTATTGAGGTACCCCATTTCATAAAATGATTCGGGAATGATACGGATATCCAACAGCGTTCCTGAACCCAGCAATTCACGGAAGAATCCTACAATAACCAAAATGATCGCATATCCCAAACCGTTGCCGAGACCATCGAGGAAAGACTCCCAAGGGCCATTCGCCATAGCGAACGCTTCCAGGCGTCCCATCAGGATACAGTTGGTAATAATCAATCCGACATATACGGAAAGTTGTACGCTCACATCGTAAGCAAACGCTTTTAACACTTCACTTACGATCGTTACCAATGCGGCCACCACTACCAATTGTACAATGATACGAATACGATTGGGAATTGTATTACGCAATAACGAAATGATCACATTGGCAAAAGCCACAATCACGGTAACCGAAAGTCCCATTACGATGGCAGGCTCGAGCTTAGCCGTAACCGCCAAAGCAGAACAGATACCAAGCACCTGAACGGTAACCGGGTTATTCAGATTTAACGGGGAAGAGAATACCTCTTTATTCTTTCTGGAAAACAATTGTCCCATATTCCTTTTTCCTCCTTATTCTTTAATCGTTAAAAAATCAGTATAATTGGCCAGACAGTTCTTCAGCATGTCCTGAACGGCCGTCGAGGTGATCGTACCGCCGGATATACCATCCACATAATCTTGGCCACCGGCAGCCTTACCCGGTTTTACCACAGCGATCGACGCCAACCGGCCTTCTTTCATTATCTGTTTACCCCGGAAAGGAGCCTGAAAAGCCGGGGTGGTAATTTCAGCGCCAAGTCCCGGAGTTTCGCCCGCGTGAGAGAAATAGGTTCCATAAACGGTATTCTTATCTTCATCCAAAGCGATATATCCCCAGATAGCGCCCCAAAGGCCGTTACCATACAAGGGGATAATGTATTTTGTACCGTCTTCCGTTTCGGCGACATAAACAGCGAATTCGTCATTGGATTCCCCAAGCGCGAAGCCGCCTTTTTCCGCCTTTACAGCGCCGTTGGCATCAAGGATCATATCCTTTTTAATATAGTTCCTGTAGACTTCTTCGGCATCTTTTCCTTTCGTATCGATATTCAGCGCACTCAGTATCTGCTTCATCTTGTCTAATTCTACATTTTTAGTCTGAACCGGCTTCAAAGCGGAAGAAGCGAACGCGAGCACGAACGCTACGATAACAACCATTACCGAAGCATAAATGACAGTATAAGTATTACTATTTGTATTCATCGTTTTTCGGTTTAATGGTTAGACTTGGCAAGACGTTTCTCTCTGCGGCTGATATTGCCCTGTACCACATAGTAGTCGATCAACGGAGCGAAGATGTTCATAAGCAGGATAGCGAGCATCATTCCTTCGGGATACCCCGGATTCAATACACGGATCACGATAGCCATAACTCCGATCAGGAATCCGTAGATATATTTTCCGGTTTCGGTGCGGGCGGCGGTAACCGGGTCGGTAGCCATAAATACGGCGCCAAAACAGAAACCACCTAATACCAGGTGTTCCCACCAAGGTATATGGGCCATAGCCGTATCAGGACCGAACATATTGAAGATACATCCCATGAAAGCGCCACCTAAGAATACGGAGAGCATGATCTTCCAACTGGCCACGCCTGCAAACAGGAGCAACGCGGCGCCCAATAAAATGGCGATAACGCTTGTTTCACCGATAGAACCGGGGATCAAGCCAATGACCATATCCCAGGAGAATTCAGGATAACCGGTAGAAGCGACAGCGGTTGAGGCTTCACCCAATGCCGTAGCGGCAGTCAGGCCATCGACACTCTTGCCCAACCCGAAGATACTATCTCCCGATACCCATACGGCATCACCGGACATTTTGGTAGGATAAGCAAAGAATAAGAATGCGCGGGTAACTAAGGCCACATTGAATACATTCATACCTGTACCGCCAAAGATCTCTTTTGCAAAGATCACGGAAAATGCGGTAGCGACGGCAAGTATCCATAGCGGACAATCAATCGGAACTATCATTGGTATCAGGATACCCGAAACCAGGAATCCTTCCTGAATTTCTTCGTTCTTCCATTGAGCCGTTACAAACTCAATGCCAAGCCCTACAACATAAGATACAATGAGCTTTGGCAGAACAGCCAGGAAACCATAAGCGAACATTTCCCAGAATCCGCCTTGCGTTCCGGTCAGCGTAAAATGTTGATAACCAACGTTGAACATGCCAAACAACAGAGCCGGCATTAGTGCGATCACGACCATCGACATGATGCGTTTACTGTCGATCGCATCGTGGATATGCGTTCCCGATCTCGACGTACTGTTAGGTACGAACAAGAACGTTTCGAAGCCATCGAATACCGATCGGAATGCGTGGAGCTTGCCGCCTTTCTCAAAATTCGGCTTTATCTTATCGAGATATTTTCTTAACGCTTTCATTTATTTTAAGTTTTGAGTTTTGAGTTATAAGTTTTGGGTCATAAGCCTTGAGTTATAAGTTTAGCGATTCCAGCAACCAATTTAAAACTCAAGAACTTAGGACTTAGAACTTTTATGCCATTTCAGCACGAAGATTATCCAATCCCGTACGGACAATACGTTGCAGTTCCTGTTTAGAGGAGCAAACGAACTCGCACAAAGCAAAGTCTTCCGGAGCCACCTCATAAATACCCAGTTGTTCCATACGATCAATATCTTCTGTGATCACGGCTTTGATCAGATGTTCGGGATAAATATTCATAGGGAATACGCGTTCGTATTCGTTGGACATGATCATATTGCGTTTACCGCCTTTAATACGGGCGTCGGGCGCATATTCACGTTTCAGGAACAGATCCAGTATCCAACTGAAGTATGAATGGCTCACACTGAACTGGTCGAAACGCGGCATGATGAAACCAAGAAATTCATGTACCTCATCTCCTTCGGGGATAACCGTTACCTGGCCGTCAAAAGCGCCGAGAAAACCATTCGAAGGAATTCGTTTTCCAGTCAGTACGTTACCGCTTATATAGCGCAGATCTATGCCGCGGCTTACTTTGAACTTGAATATCTCAGTTAAAGAAGAACCCGCGATCAGTTTGCAGTAAGCGGGATGGATCATCTCCGAGCCTGTCAAAGCAACAGTACGCGTCATGTTAATACGGCCGCTATTGAATAATCTGCCGATAAAGATCACATTCTCGGGTGAGATCGTCCACACAACTTCTCCTTTATTTATAGGAGATACGTGATGGATCTGTACGCCCACATTACCGGCCGGGTGAGGGCCGTCGAAAGCGGTGATCGTTACGTGCTTCGCCTGGGTCAGCGCTGTAGCTGTTTGTTTGGCGCTCACGCCCAGATGCGTTTCAGCCAGCTTGGCCAGCGCGTCAAGCCCTGTCTGGAAATTCAATTCTTCGCCTTTCAGTACAAACTCAAAGTCCGGCGCCAACGGTTTACTGTCAAAAGCGGAAATAAAGATAGCCTTCGGAGTAATGGCGGGATCGGCGATCACATCGTAGGGACGCTGCTTTATAAACGCAAATAAGCCGGCTTCCAACAATGCCGACTTTACCTCTTGGGCGGAAAGCCTGGAAACGTCTTTCTTCCCAAACTCCACGTAACGCTGTTCGGTGGAGGCTTGCACGGTGACGTTCATCACCTTGCGCCGCACGCCGCGTTCCACTTTTACCACTACCCCGCTCACGGGAGAAACAAACTTTACTTCAGGGTGATTCTTGTCTACAAACAAGGGCGCCCCCGCCATCACATTTTCCTGTTCTTTTACGACTACTTTCGGAATCACACCCGGGAAATCATCCGGTACAAGCGCAAAGGTTTCCGGCTTTTTCACGGAAACAATTTCTTCAGTAGCTTTACCTTTCAGGTTAATGTCAAGGCCTTTACGTAATTTTATTACATTTGCCATGCTATGAATAGATAAACGGTTTCTTAATTTGCCCGCAAAAGTAATAAATAATAATGGGAATGAACGAGGAAACAGAAAAGAATTAAAGAATTATTTCTTTAATCTGGAAGATAGGAGTTAAGAGGGAGAAGTAAGCATTCCCGGACGGGTGGCAAGAAGACGATTTACGATCTTTGTTCTTCGGGTTGGCGTGTTCCTGTTCGTACGGATGGTACGAACGAGACGAAGGAAATGGAGTCGTATGGAGCGAAGCTGAAATTTATTTGAAAAGAAAGCTAAAAAAGCCTGTTTCTTACATAAAAGGTTGGAGGAATGCTTCATGATTCACAAAATATGCTTAACTTTGCCGCAATTTGTAATTTTCAGTTTACAAAATGGCTAATGTAATAACTTACCA
>JAIRKY010000092.1 GCA_031259755.1 Mediterranea sp. (in: CFB group bacteria)
TTCTGTTAAATCTGTAGAATACATTTCTTTTTTGTTTAGTCACTTCAAAGAAACAACCTAAACAGCAAAGACGGAAACCCTTTATTATTTTATTCACTTAAAATTTAAACAGGCTCTAAGTCAATTGACATTAGACTTCTTGCAAAACTAATCAACCAATTCGAGACTATAAATTGCAGCAATGAGATTGAACGCAAGCCGGAACGTTTACGTCTGTTATGCTTAATTTCGACGAATGCCGCCTCGACCGTGTTTGACACCTGTAAAGCGCCGAAATTCTTCTGTTTGGTAATTCTTGATATTTTTGTATTTCATGATGCAAAGTTACAGCGTTTTTTAGTTTCGCAAGAGGCCTAGTTGTATTTGGACTTTTGTTAGATTTCTATTGGAGTTGTGTTAGATTTTTTTGTTTTCCACACATTGGGAAGCAGCTCCTTCACTTGTTTGCCTGAATCTTTCTCCAGATAGCCAGGCAATTGGGCTATTACATCATTAAGCCATTCCCTTGGATTTACTTCCTGTGCCTTGCAGGTTGCCAGCAACGAGCAGATCACAGCCGTGTTCTCTGCCGCCTCATGGTTGCCGCAAAAGAGGAAGTTTTTCCGTGAGATAGTAAGCGGACGTATGGCATTTTCGGCCAGATTATTATCAATTTTGATCCTCCCATCCTGTAGATACCATTTCATCCGGGGCCATAAAGGATAAGCATGAGCAATGGCCTGTCCTGTCCGACTTTTGGGGAGCACCTGGGGATACGTCTGCTCCATCCATTTTTCCAGAGACTCAAGTATGGGAACCGCAACTTCTGGCGCAGGTCTGCACGTGCCTGGTAAGACAGTTCTTCTTTATCCGCCATACGTTCTATCCGGTAAATCTCCTGTATTTCTTTCAAAGCATGTTCGGCTAACGAACGGTTTTCGTCCATAGCGGCCTCAAAGTGCCTCCTGATATGTGCAAGGCAAGCCACAAGGCATACGCCAGCCTTCTCTTCAAAGACGTTATAGGCACTGTAGCCATCACTCTGAAGATACCCTTTGAACGGCTCTAATAAATTCTTGACTGTTTGCCCTGACCGGGATCCGTTGTCGTAATGGAAGAAGACCAGCCGCTCCATTACCGCCCGGGTCATCCACAGGTATTCTTTGTCGGTCTGACATTTTTCCTTATTGATGACATCCACTGTGGTTTCGTCCACCTGTATGTAATCCGTAGCCAGGACCTGCCTCTTGATCTCTTCATATAAAGGTCTGAGCAGACCGCATACGGGTTTAAACCAACCACTGAGTGTGCTTTCCGATATACGGATACCCAGATGGCGGAACTCTTTGACCTGGCGGTAGAAGGGTATGTGATATTCGTATTTTTGCAACAGGATTTCTGCCAGCATACTGGCACCGGCAAGGCCTTTGTAAATGGGGGAAGCGGGCAGCGGGGCTATAACAACACCACTGGCTCCTTCGGGAGCAGGTACGGTATTGTCTTTCAGCCCGTATTTGGGACGAATTATTTCCTTGACATATAACTTTCCGGGCTCGAACTCCAGTGTACGGGTGCGTTCCTCACCGATGCGTTTGTACAGGTTCAGGTCAATTCCGTCCGGTTCTACAATTATTTCCACCACCGGAAGACCTTCCGGAATCTTACGGTGATGCCGTTCTGCTTTTGTAACAGATTCATGCTGACGGATAGCGGCAACGGCTTTATCGTGCGCGGCATCCAGTTTGGCTTGTTCTGCAGCCGGAAGGGTGGGGTCAAACAAGGAGAGTTGGTTGGGGTCCAGCGCAGCGAGCTTTTCGCTTCTCCTTCCGAAGAGTTGACGGTTGAGCCAGGCTACCTGGGAGAGAAGTTCGTCGATCTTCTTTTGTAGTCGCCCGGTCTGATCGGTGAGCTTTTGATTGGACTCGGCCAACATCTGATTGGTTTGCTGTTGGGCGAGCATTTGCTCCAACTGGCTGTTTACCCAAAGTTCTAATGTTTCTACCTGAGTCATTTGTATCTCTTTCTCTTGGTTGTAAAGATACTAAAAACAAGGCAGATACACAAAACTTCACATGTCAAAATCAACTAATGGCTGTACTCTTTCCGGACTGCTTTCAGACGCTTGAGCCTTTCGTTAGGATTGTCTTGTATGCCTTCGACCATCATGACAAGATCGCGCCATTCCATAGGATAGGAAGGGCTTTTGGAATCATAAGCGGGTAGGCGAAAAGTTCCTTCTTCGAGGCGTTTGACATACAACACCAGGCCGCCGTCTTCAGTATGGAGGAGCATCATAGTGTTGCGATTGCGGTTCACGAAAATGAATACATCTCCCAGACGGATGTCATACCCCATTTTGTCATGCACCACTCCGCATAAGGAGTTGATACCTTTGCGCATGTCGGTCTTGCCCGGACACAGAAAGTAGCGCATGGTGTCATTCAGGCAGAACATGGTGGTGGCAGAGTTGGGTGATTATTTGCAGTGCAGTACTCGATTCGGAGGTTCCCCGAAAGTGTATCTTTACTCCACTGGGGAACTCTATGGTGATGGCCTCGTCGGTGGAGCTGTCGCACAGTAATCTTTTGCAGGAGGCAGGGGATACCGAACGGAAACTTACAGGGGCGAACCCTGTGGAAGGGGAAGAAGAACCGGAACCATATGGGCGGTTCAGACCATACTTCGATTTCCAATAGTGGAAACAGGATACCGAGTAGGATTCATTCTCACAAAAATCTTTGATGGTGAGTCCACTTTGTTGCTGGCGATTGAGAATTGACAGAAAATCTTCTTTGCTCATTATGCGTCTCATGGCTTACTTTTTTGATTGCAAAGTAAGAGACTTCTTGACGACAGAACAACGGATACTTTATCGGGGGCTTACATTGCATTGTGTAACAACGAAATACACTTTGTGACCGCCGTAACTGTTACGGTGGTTACAAAAATGGAAGAGTTATGCTGATGATATCAAAACTTATTACGGTATTTGATTTTGTTTCTAAAATGCACTATATTTGCAGTATAATAGAAACAAAAATAAGAAATGACCTTTCTGGAATTCAAGAATCAGCTACTCGATTTGGCATGCTTCAATATCTATCAGGTATATGCATGGCTGCCGGACTTTGACAGGAATAATCTTACACGTTGGACTAAGAAGGGGTATCTTATCCGGTTACGGCAGGGTTACTTTGTTTTTTCGGAGTATAGGAGCAAGCCAGATTATTCTCTTTATTTCGCTAACCGTATTTACCGTCCGTCCTATATCAGCCTGCATACAGCTTTGGCGTTTTACGGAATGATACCGGAAGCAGTGGTACAGATTACCAGCGTGACAACGCTGAAAACAGCATCATTTAATAACGACTTCGGCGAATACTCTTATAAGAATGTCAAGGAGAATCTACTATTCGGGTACGAATTGAAGCCAATAGCAGACAACCGCACCATACAGTTTGCCACACCTGAAAAGGCTTTGCTTGATTTGCTGTATCTTTACCCGTTCTATGATAGCGAGCAGGAATTGGAAGAACTGCGTTTGGATGAAGATTATCTGCAAGATGATTTAAACAAGGATTTATTGATGAATTACTGTGCTAAGTTTCAAAGCAAGGCACTTGACCATCGGGTAAAACTTTTTTTAAAGACTTACGATTTATGATACAGATTGAACAAATACGAAATTATTTTCCGGTGCAAATCCGTGGGAATTCGGGTTTCGACAAACATATACTGAAAGAGTATTTGCAGTTGATGATTTTGGATTATCTTTCTTCTACCCCAAGCATCCGAAAGATGGCTTTTATCGGTGGAACAAACCTTCGTTTAGTAAAAGGAATAGACAGGTTTTCTGAAGATTTGGATTTCGACTGCAAGGACTTGTCGAAAAACGAGTTCATTGAAATGACAAACAACGTAATTCAGTTTTTAGAACGTTCGGGGTTACGAGTGGAAGCTAAAGATAAAGAAAGTCCAAAACTAACAGCTTTCCGGCGCAATATCCATTTCCCGGAACTGTTGTTTGACTTGGGATTGAGTGGACATAAGGAAGAACGCTTTTTGATAAAGGTCGAAAGCCAAGACCAAGGGATTGTTTATCAGCCGGTTATTACGAATATCAAAGGTTGCGGATTTTTCTTCCCTTTTCCCGTTCCTTCCGATGGCATATTGTGCAGCATGAAGATAGCCGCCATGTTAGCCCGTGCCAAAGGTCGTGATTTTTACGACTTGATGTTTTTATTGGCACAGTCTAAGCCTGATTATGATTTCCTTTCAAAGCGTTGCGGAATAAATAATTTGCTGGAATTCAAACAAGTGACAGCCGACCTGCTGAAAACGGTCGATTTGAAGAAGAAGCAAAAGGATTTTGAACACTTGCTTTTCAATAAAACAAATAGCGAAAAGATTTTGAGGTTCGGAGAATTTGTAGATTCGCTTACAGAATAATTCGATCCGAAACGTACATTTCGGACTGACAGTTTCGGAACAGAAGTAAAGCAAAATTTCCTTTACTTTTTCGGACAAACAATTGACCAGTTCAATGCTTTTTCGTAGATTTGCAAAAGCAATCGTGCTAAACGACGGGCAAAACGATGAAAAATAATCGTGTGCCAAATCGTGTGGATTTCCCGGTTGAAGCAAAGATAAATCGGTGATTATCACCAGTGAAATGTATAGCGTTCACTTTCTGATTTGTTGCACCTGTCGTTTGACACCACCACACTGGTTTTTGGGGGCGTGTAAATTAAACTGTGTCAGTAAATATTTCTTCTCTATAACTTAGGCCTTCTGTGGGACACTTCTTGTTCCTTTGGGTAATGAAGAACCTGAGTTTTGTTGGTTTTACAAAACTAATAAAATATTGGAGATATTATTATCAATCCAGTAATTTAAATCTATCGGGATATATAATAGCCAGTTGCTGAGCTGTTTTACTCCACTCCCAGAGCGGCATCGTCCACTTCTTTTTGATATTACGGTAAGCCAGATAAACCAGCTTTTCCAAAGCGGTATCAGTGGTGAAAACTCCTTTGTTTTTAGTAACTTTTCTGATTTGACGGTGATATCCCTCGACCGTATTTGTGGTATATATCATCCGTCTGATGCCATCCGGATACTGGAAGTAAGCCGAGAGCCGCTCCCAGTTATTGCGCCATGATTTTATAATGATCGGATAATCTTCGCCCCATTTGAGCTCCAGATTGTCCAGTTCGACTTCCGCCTGTTCTTTGCTGACAGCCCGGTAAACCAGCTTTAGATCACACATAAACTCTTTCCGGTTCTTACTGGCTACATACGGATCTGGTGTACAATGCAGGTCTGAACCGTAGTATCAGGAAAATTACTTTTGATAGCATCGGAAAAGCCAGTCAGGTTGTCTGTACAGGCAATCAGGATATCTTCCACTCCACGGCTTTGCAGATCGGATAAGCAGGACAGCCAGAAGTTGGCTCCTTCACTTTTGGATATATACATACCCAACAGGTCTTTGTAACCCTCTTTGTTTATACCCAAAACGTTATAAATAGCTCTGGTGACCGGACGATTCTTTTCGTCCATGACCTTGTAATGAACGGCATCCATCCAAACAATAGCATAGACATCATCTAAAGGACGGCTGCGCCAGGCCTGTATATCGGGAAGAACCCGGTCTGTGATGGCGCTGATAGTTTCTGCCGATACATGGTTGCCCAGATTCTCCTCCATCCAGTCTCTGATCTGACGGGTACTATTACCCATAGCATATAAACCGATAATACGGCCGGCAACACCATCGGCTAAAATACGTTCGCGTTTTTTGATAAATTCTGGCTCAAAAGTAGATTCCCGGTCACGTGGAGTATGGACTGTTACTTCTCCAAGAGGGGGCTGAACCTGTTTGGGGGTATGACCATTTCGACGGTTACCAGACAAACGTTCCTGCTCATCCAAATGTACATCCATCTCTCCTTCGAGGGCTGCATTCAGGATGTTCTCTAATAAGGGGGCAAAGGCACCATCCTTACCTAATAAAGACTTGCCCGATTTAAGCTGTTCCAGGGATTTCTTCTTAATACTTTCAAAATCAGACTCTTTTTCCATAAAAAACTGTGTTATAAAATAATAATTTATCCTTACTTGACACAGTTCCTTTTACAGTCTCAATGGATTAGGTGAAAATAATCTAATCTTTTCCTCTGTTGTTCTTGGCGATCTTATGAACAGATGTGAAGATGCTGAATTAGAAATTTACAATGCACTACTTCTAGAAGAGCCGGAAGCTCATCTTCATCCTCAATATCAAAATACATTTTTTGAGTATTTGAGTACTCTTACAGATAGAGGATTAACAGGCAACTGCTTAAGTCTGTCCAGGTCATGTTTACTTCCGGGCGTGAAAGTAAATTCTACGGGAATACCACCCGAAGTAACTATCATATGGACTTTGAAGCCATAGAACCAGCAACGTTTGGATGCACAACATCCCCCTGTACTCTTCTCCTTTAACAATCCGGAAGTTCGCGATACGGATATTCTGGCAAACACTGACAGGAAAACTGTCGATGCTATAAACGCTTTGAAGGTTCAACTCTTTTATGGCTTGTCCGGTGTGAAAGAACAGTTCGCTAAGGAGCTCCCCAATTTGATGCAGCCGGCGATTGAAACGGCTTTTACCCAGCATATCAGGCATCAGCCCTGTACAGCGGACAAAACAAAGGGATTTTTCAATGTTTC
>JAIRKY010000139.1 GCA_031259755.1 Mediterranea sp. (in: CFB group bacteria)
CCCGCGTTAATTTGACTCTGGAGACGACCGCCAGGCGTGGCGGCCCTCACTATTAAGTTTTGTTGCAGTTGGCGAATAGCCAAAAAGGCATGAAGCGGAGAAGCAAATGCCGGAATCCCATCTTTGTTGTGAAACAGGGATGGGGTTTCCATTTACCATTTACTATTTACCATTTACTATTTACCATTTCGTTGTTTACCATTTCGTTGTTTAGAGCCTGTTTAAATTTTAAATCAGAAGTCTGGAACGCCATTTTCTATCTGGTAAAAACCGGATGCCAATGGCGAATGCTTCCTTCTGACTTCACCAAGTGGCAGTTGGCGGATACCGGGAATGGTCAAAATTGCTGCCATAAGATTACTACTGAATAAAATTTAAACAAGCTCTTAACATTACCTAAAAGAATCTCTAAAATAGTTGAAAGATATCGACTTATTTTAATTACTTTTGCGACATTAATTACTTTGTTCAATGGAATTTATTGAGGATGTTAACACGAATGAGTTGGTTATATTGTCGGCTGCAGGCGTCCTGTTCCTGATCCAGGTTATCTATTATTTAGCTTTATATAACCGGATATGCAGACATAATAAAGCTGTCAGACGAAACAGGTTAAGCTTCTCGGAAGCTCTTTCTCCTTTGTCTATAGTGATCTATGCCAGGAATGAAACTGAAAATCTACGTAGTTTCTTACCATCGGTTCTGGAACAGGATTATCCGGAATTTGAAGTTATTGTTGTCAACGACGGATCGACGGACGAAACGGAAGAACTACTCTCTTTATTATCAAAAGATTATCCCCATTTACATCGTAGTTTTACTCCGGAAAACTCACGTTACATCAGTCATAAAAAATTGGCGTTGACTATAGGTATTAAGGCGAGTAAATACGATTGGCTGGTCTTTACCGAAGCTAATTGTCATCCGGTAAGCAAGAACTGGTTACGGCTCATGGCGCGCAACTTTACTCCGGGCACGGATATTGTGCTTGGATATAGCGGATACGAACGCATGAAAGGATGGATGTATAAGAAAATAGCTTTTGATTCACTATTTACCTCTGTGCGCTATTTAGGTTATGCCCTCGCCAGAAAGCCTTATATGGGAATCGGACGCAACATGGCATACCGCAAGGAATTGTTCTTCCAGCAAAAAGGGTATTCGGCGCATTTGAATCTACAGAGAGGAGACGATGATCTATTTGTAAACAAGATAGCCACAAAGAAAAATACCCGTGTAGAAACCGACGTAAACGCTACGATCCGTATGAGACCCATTCGATACAAGACAGATTGGCGTGAAGAGAAAGTCAGTTATATGGCTACTTCACAATACTACAAGGGTTCACAACGGTTCGTGCTGGGATTCGAAACATTTACAAGAATATTATTCTACTTTGCAGTCATTGTTACCATTACCTTTGGCATTTTGGATAAACATTGGCAGATAGCAGGTATCGGAGGGTTTCTCTGGCTCGTCCGTTACATGATTCAGGCGATAATCATCAATAGTACGGCGAAAGAAGTGGGAGAAAGCAGAAGATATTATTTCACCCTTCCCGTATTCGATATCCTACAGCCGTTGCAGTCGTTTGGATTCAAGATTTTCCGCATCTTCAGAGGCAGACAGGCCGATATAATGACCCGATAAATTTTATTCGTATCGCATAGAGTTGGCCGGTTCTATTTTTGTTATCAAATAGGACGGGCCGATTAACATGAGTACGGATATCATCAATGTTCCCATATTTAATAGAAGATATATCCATACATTCAAAGACATAGGAACCGTATCGACGAAGTAAGTTTCCGGATCAAGTTTGAATACACCGAAGCGGATTTGCACGAAATAAAGGCCCGCCCCAAGAAGATTACCCCACAACATCCCTTTGCCAATCAGGAAAACCGAAAGCCAGAGGAAGACCTTGCGGATCGTCAGGTTGTCCGCTCCTAAAGCTTTGAGCACACCAATCATGTTTGTACGTTCAAGGATGATAATGAGTAGTCCGGAAATTACAGTGAAACCGGCAACTCCGATCATCAGAATAAGAATGACCCAAACATTCAGGTCCAACATATCAAGCCATCCAAAGATCTGTGGATTGAGTCTCTCTATATTACGTACATAAAAAGATTCGCCGTATCGGTCGAGCCGTCTGTCCGTATCGACTGCAATCTGATAGGTGGTTTCCTCTAACCGGTCGAAATCTTTAACTTGGATCTCTAATCCGCTGACCTGATCATAGTTCCAACCTTTCAAACGATTGACCGTATAAATGTCTGTCAACAGGAAGTTATCATCATATTCGGAGAAGTTGGTTTGGAAAATACCTTTAATCGTGAATCGCCTTGCGCGAACTTCATTTTCAATATAATACGTATATATGTTGTCTTCCAGCTTCAATTTCAGTTTAGTAGCCAATGATCTGGATATAAGGATCTGATTACTTGCAACGGTATCGGAGAATTGTGGTATTTCACCTTCAACCAAATGATCCTGAAAAAAAGATGCGTCAAACTCCTGTCCCACACCTTTTAGGATCATACCTTGAAAGGTGTCGTCCATCTTGATCATTCCGGGTTTGGTAGAATACCGCTGTATATGTTTAACTTCGGAATATGCGTACAAAGCCAGAAAGATGCTGTCATCCGCCGCGACCGGCTTTGTTTCGTATGAACGAACGCCATCGAAATTCGTGATCTGAATATGGGAACTGAATCCGGTAACTTTGGCTCTCACTTCCTTTTTAAAGCCGATAACAACAGCGATGGACAAGATCATCACAGCTAATCCTAAAGCTACGCCAATCATGGCGATCAGAACCGCCGGACGAGAAACCCGCTTCCCATCCTCTTCGCTCCGATATATACGTCTGGCTATAAAAAAAGAAAAACCCATTAGCATTTACTATTTACCATTAGACCATTTACCATTTGATGCATTACCCATTTACCATTTAATGCATTACCCATTTATCATTTAATGCATTACCCATTTACCATTTGATGCATTACCCATTTATACTCCCTTTACATTGAGTATCAAATGGTAAATTGTAATTTCAATCGTCTAATGGTAAATCGTCTAATTGTAAATCCCTATATGTTTCCAATGCTTTTTCAAGAACGAACAAAGCACGCGTCAAATCTTCCTTCTTCAATACGTAAGCAATACGCACTTCATTACGGCCGGCATCCGGAGTCGTATAAAAGCCCGAAGCCGGAGCCATATATACCGTCTGTCCTTCATATTCAAAATCCGACAGGCACCAAGCACAGAACTTATCCGAATCGTCAACCGGCAATCTGGCTACAGTATAGAACGCTCCCATAGGAATTGGGGAATAAACCCCAGGGATTCTGTTCAGACCGTCGATCAGGCATTTACGGCGCTCTACATATTCGTCGTAAGTTTCACGGGTATATTCTTCCGGCGCATCAAGCGATGCCTCCGCCGCGATCTGCCCAACCAATGGAGGGCTTAAGCGCGCCTGACAGAACTTCATCACCGCATTCCGCACCTCTTTATTCTTGGTAATAAGCATACCAATACGAATGCCACACTCGGAATATCGTTTAGAAACAGAGTCTATCAAAACCACATTATTCTCAATACCTTCAAGGTGACATGCCGAAATATAAGGCGATCCGGTATAGATGAATTCACGATACACCTCATCCGAGAACAGGAATAAATCATATTTCTTCACCAAATCACGGATTTGATTCATTTCACGGCGACTATACAAGTAACCGGTAGGGTTATTCGGATTACAGATCAGGATACCTTTAGTACGTTCATTGATCAGCTCTTCGAACTTCTCGACTTTCGGTAAAGAGAAACCTTCTTCTATCGTTGTAACAATTGTACGTATCTTAGCTCCCGCCGAAATGGCGAAAGCCATATAATTGGCATACGCCGGTTCGGGCACGATGATTTCATCACCCGGATTCAAGCAAGACATGAATGCGAACAGAACCGCTTCGGAGCCTCCGGTGGTAATAATAATATCTTCCGCGGACAGGTTGATATTAAACTTCCCGTAATATGTTGTAAGTTTTTCCCTGTAGCTTCTGTTCCCGGCGCTGGGGCTATATTCCAATACCTTACGGTCAATCCGGTGTATTGCGTCGATCGCAACCTGAGGAGTAGGCAGGTCAGGTTGCCCGATATTCAGGTGAAACACATGTGTCCCGCGCTGTTTAGCAGCATCGGCCAGGGGAGCCAGCTTTCTGATAGGAGATACAGGCATCTCGTTTCCGCGAATGGAAATTGTTGGCATGAATTTTAGTAATTATTATGTTATGAAGGCACAAAGATAGAAAGAAAAATAATACATTTGTTTCGCAGAACCCAATTTATAATACCCTAATAACGATAAATCCGGTTACGCTTGCTTCAAGCGTTCATATAAAATTCGGCGGTACAATGAGTTATGTCACAGAAACTTAACAGTTATTTCACCGGTATGTAATAAATCCGTCTCATCTTTGTACCAACAAAAAAATAAGCCTATTTTTGTGTATCATAATAAAGATAACAATGAACGAATACCGTATTTTAATCGTCGACGATGAAGAAGATCTTTGCGAGATCCTTAAATTCAATCTTGAAAATGAAAGCTACCTGGTAGACACGGCAAATTCAGCCGAAGAAGCGCTCAAAATGAATCTGACTGTCTATGACTTGTTGTTGCTTGACATCATGATGGGTGAGATCTCCGGTTTCAAGATGGCGAGTATACTGAAGAAAGATAAAAAGACGGCAGGAATACCCATCATATTTATTACGGCTAAAGATACGGAAAATGATACGGTAACCGGTTTCAATCTGGGAGCCGATGATTATATTTCCAAACCTTTCTCCCTGCGTGAAGTCATAGCCAGGGTAAAAGCTGTACTGCGCCGGACATCGGCAGAAAAGGAAGAGAAAGCGACTGAAAAACTTGTCTACCAAACTTTGGTTTTAGATATCCCTCAGAAGAAAGTCAGCATTGATGACAATGAAGTCTCACTGACCAAAAAGGAATTCGAGATCCTCTTCTTATTGCTGGAAGGTAATGGGCGCGTATTCTCACGGGAAGACATATTGGGTCGGATATGGAATGATGAGGTCTATGTTTTAGACCGTACGATAGACGTGAACATTACCCGGTTACGCAAGAAGATCGGTAAATACGGTAAGTGCATCGTCACTCGTTTAGGGTACGGATATTGTTTTGAAACCAAATGAACGGCATTGCTTTTTTTTCTTTCGGACAGAAGCTTTTCCTTTCGGTCACTCTACTGTTCCTTATCTTTGTAAGCATCTTTATCATCTTTCAGTACCAAAGAGAAAAGAAGTTCAAAGTTGAATTATTGAATAGTAAACTGCAAGATTGCAACGATTGGATACACAGAGATCTGACAGAAATTAAAAATAAAGAAAGTGAATTCCGGACAGCATTGTTCGTTGAACATTTCGGACTGAAAGACCTGCGTGTTACTATTATAGATATTGAAGGCAACGTCATTTACGACAACTCTGAAGCGATCAACAGGAAACTGGCGAACCATTTGCATCGAAAAGAAGTCGAACTTGCCCTCAGCAAAGGGTATGGATATAATGTCCGTCGCATATCGGAATCGACAGGCATAACCTATTTCTACTCGGCGACGCGCTATAATGACTGTATCGTCCGGACAGCGCTTCCTTATGATACACAACTAAAAGAAACGCTCAGAATTGATCCGGAATATATATGGCTGGCCATTGTGATAGCCCTTGTCCTTATCTTCATATTCTATAAAACGACAAACAGACTGGGTACATCGGTCGACAACCTACGGGAATTCGCCATACACATAGACCGTAACGAACCTTATGATTATAACACCATCATGAAAACCTTCTCCAATGACGAACTCGGAGAAATATCACAGCACATCATAAAGATCTACCAGCGCCTGCACGAAACCAAGGAAGCGCTTTATATCGAACGCGAAAAGCTTATCGCCCACCTTCAAAGCTCACGCGAAGGATTGGGCGTATTTACTCCCGATAAAAAGGAGATCCTGGTAAATTCCTTGTTTACACAATACAGTAACATCATTTCCGATTATAACCTGGAGACGACCGAGAGTATCTTTAATATACCCGAATTTGAGGCTATCACTCAATTTATCAATAAATTCCAGGAACGCCCCACAGGAAAAGAAGAAAAATGTATGTCTATACTGATCACAAAAGACGGACGTAACTTCACTGTGGAATGTATCATATTTCAAGACCTGAGCTTCGAGATCTCAATCAATGATATTACGCAGGAAGAACAACAGAGCCAGTTAAAACGCCAGCTTACCCAGAACATCGCGCATGAGTTGAAAACGCCCGTCAGCAGTATACAAGCTTATCTGGAAACAATTGTCACGAACGGGAATATCGCTCCTGAAAAAGTCAGCGTATTTCTTCAACGATGCTATGAACAAAGCAACCGGTTAAGCCGCCTGCTACGCGACATCTCGGTACTCACCCGTATGGACGAAGCGGTCAATATGCTCGAAATGGAGAAGATCGATATCACCGCTCTTGTCGGGAATATCATCAATGAAGTATCTATCGACTTGGATAAAAAGCAAATCACCGCCATCAACTTACTCAAGAGGAATATTCAAATCAGAGGAAACTATTCGCTGATCTACTCCATTTTCCGCAATCTGATGGACAATGCCATCGCATACGCCGGAACCTGTATACAGATCACGATCAACTGTTTCCGCGAAGACGAAAGCCATTACTATTTCAGTTTCGCGGATACAGGGATCGGAGTAGGCTCCGAACACATGCAACGCCTGTTTGAACGCTTCTACCGGGTGGATAAGGGACGATCCCGCAAGCTGGGAGGTACGGGGCTTGGTTTGGCCATCGTTAAGAATGCGGTACTTATACATGGTGGCAACATCTCGGCAAAAAGCAATCAAGGCGGCGGCCTGGAATTCATTTTTACGTTGTCGAAAGAAAAATAGCATTTGCCCTGGTCGTATCCGGCTTTGGATTGTTGCACCGTGTCTACAAGTTGATATCAGTAGTCGGAGTTCCGTCTTCCCAACCTGCAACTGTCAAGTTGGTATCGAACACTACAGGATTCAACGTAAGCGTGAAGTTGTAGGTGTATTGTTTGCCAAGGTCATACGTAGTGGCAGGTATCGGGTAGGTTATCGGATAGGTAACTGCCGGGTCGCTGCCTGTTTTTATCGTATATGTGAGCTTCACCGTCAGATCGCCTGCGCCGGTGGTGGTTTGGGGAATGAGCATCAGATATTTGCCAGCATCGTTAAGTTGTGTCACCGCGGTAGTCAGCGCAGCGCTTGCGGATGCCATCAACGCCCCACTGTTGCTGTTGCCGGTAAAGTAGCTTGTACCCGTTGTCCAATTGCCTTCAGCTACCTCTGCGTTGGTTCCGTTCGTGTTGAAAGCGTAGGTTCCACTGTTTTTCACCTTGCTGTCAGTATAATTAACCTGCAAGCTGGTCACCTTTACCGTAGCTCCCGAATA
>JAIRKY010000003.1 GCA_031259755.1 Mediterranea sp. (in: CFB group bacteria)
TGAAAGTTACAGTGAGCGGCGCTGCAAGTATAGCCCAGTGATAATAAAACGCGTAATAGCGCGACCGAATCGGCCCCGCCGCTTAAAGCGACCAGTACGTTGTCGCGGAGAGTAAATAAATTCTCTTTTTCTATATATTGCGCTACACGATGTTTCATCAGGTACAAAGATAAGTGTTGTGACGCAAATTAACAAGGAAGGAAGCCCGGCGCGGGCGAATACAAAGAGAGAGGACTGCCTCACGGTACTCCTCTCTTGCAAACTTAAAACAACCAACAAAAGAAATAGATAGATAAATAAATTGTCTATCTATTTTAGCATAATTATTTTATCTAATAAATAATAATTCCCTGTACTTGGGTAAGGTCCACATTTGATTGTCGACAATAAGCTCCAGCTTGTCGATGTGATAGCGGATGTCTTCCAGCATCGGAGCGATCTTATCGTGATAGACGATCGCTTTTTCGCGTTCGCACTCAATCTTGTTCGCTACTTTGCGGGTTTCTATCATGGCATCCACATGCTCTTTGATATATGTGGTGTGATCGGCTATTTCCTCGATAAGTTCCATGTTCTTACCCGACAGCTTCTTCCATTTATCATCCGGATACAAGTCTTTCATTTTGTAAACGTTGTTGATAAGGTCGGTTTGATATTGTGTAGCGATCGGTACGATGTGGTTCATGGCAAGGTCGCCCAGAACACGCGCTTCGATCTGGATCTTCTTGGTGTATGTTTCCCATTTCACTTCGTTGCGCGCTTCCAATTCTTTTTTGTTCATGATACCTGCGGTTTCGAACATGGCGATTGTTTCCGGTTTCAGGTAGTTGTCGAATATCAAAGGTACGCTTGTTTCGCAATCCAATCCCCGGCTGATCGCTTCGGCTTTCCATTCTTCGCTGTAGCCGTTTCCATCAAAATGGATCGGCTTGCAGATCTTGATGTATTTGCGGATCACTTCCAGAATAGCCGCGACTTTAGGTTCGCCTTTTTCGATCAATGCATCCACATCTTTCTTGAATAGGATCAGTTGTTCGGCTACGGCTGTATTCAGGGCGATCATGGCCGAGGCGCAGTTTGCTTCCGAACCTACCGCGCGGAACTCAAAACGGTTTCCGGTGAAGGCGAATGGCGACGTGCGGTTACGGTCTGTGTTATCCATCATCAATTCCGGGATTTGCGGAATATCCAGTTTCATTCCTTGCTTACCGGCAAGGCTGATCAATTCGTCTTTCTTGCTGTTTTCGATATAATCCAGTATTTGCGAGACTTGCTTGCCGAGGAAAGAAGAAATGATCGCGGGAGGCGCCTCGTTTGCTCCCAACCGGTGGGCGTTTGTTGCACTCGATATACTTGCTTTCAGTAATCCGTTGTGTTTGTACACAGCCATCAATGTGTTTACAACGAAAGTGATAAAGCGCAGGTTATCTTCCTGGTTCTTGCCTGGCGCCATGAGTAACAAGCCTGTGTCTGTTCCCAATGACCAGTTGTTATGTTTACCCGAACCGTTTATGCCTTTGAATGGTTTTTCGTGAAGGAGTACGCGGAAACCATGCCGGCGCGAGATCTTACGCATCAATGCCATGATCAGCATGTTATGGTCAACCGCCAAGTTACATTCTTCGAATATCGGAGCCAATTCGAACTGGTTGGGAGCAACTTCGTTGTGACGGGTTTTTACAGGAATACCCAATTTCATTGCTTCAATTTCCAAGTCTTTCATGAAAGAAGCTACACGGGTGGGGATAGCGCCGAAATAGTGGTCTTCCAACTGTTGGTTCTTGGCGCTGTCGTGCCCCATCAGTGTACGTCCGGTCAATAGCAGGTCGGGACGTGCGGCATACAGGCCTTCGTCTACAAGGAAATATTCCTGTTCCCATCCCAGATAGGAGAATACCTTTTTCACGTCACTGTTGAAGTAATGGCATACATTGACCGCGGCTTTGTCTACTGCGCGCAATGCTTTCAATAGCGGAGCTTTGTAGTCAAGAGATTCACCTGTGTATGAAATAAAGATGGTAGGGATACAGAGTGTGTCATCCACAATGAATGCAGGTGATGATGGGTCCCACGCTGTATATCCTCTGGCTTCGAACGTATTACGGATGCCACCGTTAGGAAAGCTGGACGCGTCAGGTTCTTGTTGAACCAATAATTTGCCTGAGAATTCTTCCAATACTCCACCTTTACCATCGTGTTCGATGAAAGCGTCGTGCTTTTCGGCCGTGCCTTCCGTCAACGGGTGGAACCAATGTGTGTAGTGAGTAGCTCCCATTTCCATCGCCCATTTTTTCATACCGGAAGCTACATCGTTGGCAATGCTGCGGTCTAACGTAGAGCTATTGTCGATAACGTCAACCAACTTTTCGTATACCTTGCTTGGAAGGTATTTGAACATCTTGGAACGGTTGAATACGTACTTCGCGAAATACTCCGACGGGCGTTCTTCCGGGGTTGGCACTTCAATCGCTTTCTTTTTGAAAGCTGTCTCTACTACTCTGAATCTTAATTTTGACATAACAATTATATTTACAATTAAACAATCTACGATTTACGATCAAAGTCGTTTTATTTCTTCTGTTGTCTCTATATCTGATTTTCTCATATAATATACTCTTGCGGTTGGTTTTAGTCTTACGATTTACAATGAATCTTTCTCTTTACGTTGCGATAAACGAATGAGTGACACAAGAAAGAGTGATTTCAATCGTCAATCGTAAATTGTCCAATCGTCAATTAATTATAAGCCGATTCGCCGTGCTCGTAAATATCGAGTCCTTCTTCTTCGATACGTGGAGATACGCGCAAGCCGTAAATCTTATCTAATGCTTTGAAGATGATGAATCCCATACCGGCAGCCCATGCGCCGATCACCAATGCGCCGAATGTTTGCGCACCAAGCAGGCCGGCGCCACCGCCATAGAACAATCCTCCTTCCGTGGCCAACAATCCGGTCATCACTGTTCCCAGGAAACCGCATACGCCGTGTACGGCGGCGGCGCCTACAGGATCGTCGATCTTCAATACTTTATCAATGAAATCCACTGCCAGTATCATGACAATACCCGATGCGGCGCCAATAATAACCGATCCAACCGGAGATACCAGATCACAACCGGCTGTGATACCGACCAAACCGGCCAACACGCCATTTAAGGTGAGAGAAAGAGAAGGTTTGCCATAACAGAGCCAACTCATAAGCAACGCGAAGAATCCACCGGCGCAGGCTGAGAGGTTGGTGGTTAAAAATACGTGGGAGATAGCGAAACGGTCTGCTTCACCGGCGGCGGCTAACTGAGAACCCGGATTGAACCCGAACCAGCCAAACCAAAGGATAAATACGCCAAGGCAGGCAAACACTAAGTTGTGTCCCGGTATCGCTCTGGATTTTCCATCTTTTCCGTATTTGCCGATACGCGGGCCGAGGATCGCGGCGCCGACCAATGCGATCCATCCTCCGACGGAGTGTACAATGGTCGATCCGGCGAAGTCATGGAATGTGGTTCCAAACCAGTCCATCATAAAACTGCCTGCTTCGCCGTTCATCAGCCAACCACCTCCCCAAGTCCAATGGCCGGAAACAGGGTAGATCAATACACTGATGAAGATGGTATAGACCAGATACATGGAGAACTTGGTGCGTTCTGCCATTGCTCCCGATACAATCGTTGCAGCGGTGGCGCAGAATACGGTTTGGAATACCAGAAAGCCTTCGACAGGGAGGTCCGTTTCGAAAAAAGATAGATCAAAGAAGTGTGGTAATCCAACGAAACCGCCTGCGCCAAACATCAGGCCAAAACCGATAAACCAATAGAGTAATGAGCCGAAGCTGAAATCCACCAGATTCTTCATCAGAATATTGGCAGAGCTTTTTACGCGCGTAAAACCGGCTTCGACCAACGCAAACCCCGGTTGCATGAAGAATACCAACATAGCGGCCAATAACATCCAGACGGTGTTTAATCCAAGTACAAGGTCGCCAACCGTATCGGGGGCTTCTTCAACTTCTGTTACTGTAATGGTCCCCGTAACAATTTCTTCTGTCACGGCACTGTCCGCTGCCACTGAATCTTGTGCTATGGCAACAGTGGCAAAAGTGAATGAAACGAACATAGCTATCACTATCCATAGCCTTTTCGGGCTGTGCTTTTTATATGTATCCATAATGTTTCTTTATTAATAGTTAGTAGTACTCATTTTTCTTGTTCGGCATTGTACAAGGCGATATCGCCACGTTCACCGGTACGGATGCGTATGGCGTCCGCGATAGGGATAACGAATATACGGCCATCGCCGATTTCGCCTGTCTGTGCCGCTTTGATAATCGCTTCTACGGTTTTCTCCGTATTCTTATCACGTACTACAATAGAGATCAGGGTTCTTTCAATGGTGCTGGTGTCATATACCACGCCACGATAGATACGCCCTTGTCTTGATTTCCCAATGCCTCTTACATCATAGTAAGAGAACCATTCAATGTCAGCTTCGAGAAGCGCTTCTTTCACGTCTTCGAACTTTGTTTTCCTGATAATTGCTTCAATCTTTTTCATGAATAGCTGTTTTTTTAGAATGTCAGACCAAATACGAAGTATGCTTTGTCTTCGAATGGATTGGTTGTTACTTTCGCGAATGCCGGTAAGGTAAAAGAGTCTGTGATCTTTATCTCCTTAGATACGCCCAACCCAATGTTTGTTACGTTCAAAGCATCCGAGTAAGTGCCTTCCCAAGGGGTTACGCCCACTTCCGCAGCAAAATCAAAACCACCGAGCTTGAATGGGACTACCGCTTCCACATAAGTAGAATAAGCTCTCTTCCCATCTTTCTTGTAGTAGTCATAACCTGCGACGTTTGTGTTCCAGCTAAGGGCGACCGGCCCGAGATCATATCCCAGTGTCGCTTCAAAAACGTGCGCCCCGCGCGCCCGGTAATCGAAATAGCGGGGAGCGCTGTTAAACCAATAGTCGGTCACTGCGACACTGAATCCCCCGGCGCCGTATCCCAAAGTCAAGTCGAACTCTTTGGTATCGTTGCTGTCGATACCTACCGATCCCCATGCCGTCAGCGAAAATCCGCTTTTGGATACTGATATGGAGGGTTGGATACTTACTCCCCCCAAATTTGTGCCACGCCAGATGTATCCGCTGACGACGTCCGCGCCTATTGAAACCTCTACATTTTCCTGTGCCTTTACGGCAGAAGAACCCAATACAACCAGCAGACTTACTGCCCAAACACTTAAATTTACGTTCATCCTTTTTTTCATAATCTTTTTACCTTTTAATTAATATTAGAACGGCAACGTGCCGCTATGATTATTTATATTGACTTCACGATCAGTTTTTAAGTCCCGATGGGTTGTATTAAGTTCTTTTTGAGACCCGGCAGTCTGCTTTAGGCTAGCCAGGTTTTTATTCTTTTCATGGCTTCCACGCAATCGCTATGTTCTCCAAAGGCCGTGAGCCGGATATATCCTTCTCCGCTGGGCCCGAAGCCAACGCCTGGTGTTCCTACTACGCGGGCTTCATACAGCATTTGTTCGAAGAAGCGCCATGAGCTTATTCCTTTCGGCGTTTTCACCCAGAGGTATGGCGCGTTCTCGCCGCCATAGACCTTTAATCCGGTGGATTCCAGTCCTTCTTTCATGATCTTTGCGTTGCCCATATAGTAGCTTATTGTTTTTTTGATCTGCTCTTTTCCTTCCGGACTGTAAATCGCTTCGGCTGCCCGTTGGGTAATATATGACGCGCCATTGAACTTTGTACTTTGTCGCCTGTTCCAGAGTTGGTTCAGTGAGATCCGTTCTCCGGTCAGTGTGGCTCCGGTCAGTTCTTTGGGCACCACTGTGTATCCGCAACGTATCCCTGTGAACCCGGCCGTTTTTGAGAAGCTACGGAACTCGATCGCACATTTCTTTGCCCCTTTGATCTCATAGATCGAGTGGGGGATTTCCGGATCTTGGATATAGGCTTCGTATGCGGCGTCAAAAAGGATCAGTGTATCGTTTTCCAACGCATAGTCCACCCATTTCTTCAGTTCTTGCTTGCTTAATGTCGTCCCTGTCGGGTTGTTGGGATAACACAAGTACAAAATGTCAATTCGTTTGTCCGGTATTTGCGGAATGAAGTGGTTTTCGCCGGTACAAGGTATGTACATCACATTGCTCCATTGGCCATCTTCCAACACTCCTGCGCGTCCGCACATCACATTACTATCTATATATACCGGATAGATCGGGTCGGTTACCCCCACGCTGTTATCGTGACGCAGGATATCTCCTATATTTCCGGTATCGCTTTTCGCTCCGTCGCTGATAAAAACTTCAGCGTTGTTTAGTTGTATGCCTCGTAACGCATAGTCATTCTTTATGATCGCTTCAATCAGGAAGTCATACCCCTGATCGGGCCCATATCCACGGAAAGTTTCCTTCCTTGTCATTTCGTCTACTGCTTTGTACATGGCTTCTATACAAGCCGCCGCCAAAGGTTGTGTTACATCGCCAATACCAAGCCGGATAATATCTTGCTTAGGATGTGTCACCTTAAAAGTGTTCACTTTCTTCGCGATGTCCGAGAACAGGTAACTCCCCGGTAGTTTCAAAAAATGTTCGTTCACTAATGCCATATTGTTATTGTTTTAAGTTTTAAGTTGCACTACTCGTATTAATATAAATCTGTGTTGATCCGCGTTTCAATATATCCTTCGAAAGCTATTTCTGCCGGGCCCGTCATCAGGATGTGTCCCGTTTCCTCTTTCCATTCGATGGTTAGGGGCCCTCCGTCCATCACGACATCGACTTTCCGGCTTGTAAGTCCTTTGGTTATAGCTGCTACTGCTGTGGCGCATGCTCCTGTTCCGCAGGCCATTGTGATACCTGATCCTCGTTCCCAGACCCTCATCCGGATCTTGTCTTTTCCGGTCGGTTGGGCAAACTCAACATTTACGCGCCCGGGAAACAGGGGATGGTTTTCCAGTTTGGGGCCAATGACCGGTAGCTCTATCGCTGCGATATCATCTACAAAGATCACCAGGTGCGGATTGCCCATATTTACGGTTGTTCCTTTCAGTTTATAAGCCTCTCCGAGATCAATCTCTTTGATGTCACTGGGTTTGCCCATATCTACCGTTACCGATTCCACCGTAGCGCCCGTGATGTGAAGTTTGAGTATTTTAATTCCCGAAAGCGTTTCCAATGTAATTTCCCGTTTATCGGTCAATCCTTTTTCATATACATATTTTGCTACACACCGGGTTGCGTTTCCACACATCATAGCTTCCGAACCGTCTGCATTAAATATACGCATACGAAAGTCAGCTATTTCAGAAGGCCCGATCAGTACCAGTCCATCACCGCCTATTCCGGTGTGGCGGTTGCTCCATGCGATGGCTGTTCTTTCCGGGTCTTTTATGTTATAGATAGCCGTATTGACATATATATAATCATTTGCTGCTCCATGCATTTTGGTAAAGTTTACTTTTGTTGTCATTTTGTATAGTTTTCTATTTAAGTTCTATCCTTTTGTTTAATTTTACTGCAAATATATATCCTTTTGTTCTATAAATAAGCTATAACGCTTACTAAATATCTTTTTTTTTAATTCTACTTATAAATAAGATAATTTATTGTGTGTCTGCTTACAATTTAAAAGCGTACATTGTTTTTTCTATGATAATTGTTACGTCGGGTACTCTTTTTTTTCTATATTGTGGCTATCTTACAATATGGCATCGATTCTCTTTTTCAGTTCGCAGTTGCAGCAATGCGACAGTTATGCCGGAATCGGAAATATACACTTTTGGAAATTTAACCAGCCGTTTACCTAAGTTAGAAATATAAGGTTGCACGAGTTCTACCATATATGTTCCTGCAAGCAGATCAATATAATTCTTTACTGTTGTGGAATTTATGCCGAGAGAATTATCAAGCGTAGAATAATTCACGGTTACCGTTGTACTTCATTAATACAGATCAGCTTTCCTTTCTGTGATGATAGGAACCATTCCGCATGATCAAGTTTTGAAAAATCAGACGGCCTTTCCAAGTCAAGGTATATACTTTCAGGATATTGCTCCATAAGATGTTTTACCAATGTCGATTTACCACATTGACGAGAACCGGTAATAGCTATTACCGGAAAGTTCCTGATTGATTTAATGATAGCAGGCTCTGCCATTCGATGAATATACATGATACTTGCTTTTATTTACCATGCAAATTTAATAAATAAATTGAAATTTGCATGGAACCGGAAGCTATACAATATATTATATAAGGATAAACCTCGCCACTTACTCCTAATTACTTAGTCGCCCTTTAAAAACAAAACAATCTTTTGATTTTCAGTAAAATACGCCCCAAATTATTTGTGTAAATCTGCAAGAATTAATATCCAAAGATGATAATTCTTGCAGATTTTTATGTATAATTCAATCAAAAGAATAGGTCAGAAATCCCTGTTTTTCGGTTTATCCGATACGTTAAATTCACAGCATCCGAACGTACGCCCCTTGTGCATCCGGTGAATTGGTTCATTTCCGCCACCGTACAGGGGAAGAAGGCTGTGCGTTAATTTTGAAAAAAAGTATCAGAATCAATGGCAAAGCAAGAGCTGCAAAGATTGTTTTTTCTGCGACTTTAATTTTTTTGCTGTGAGGCTCAATTTTCTGCTGTTCCATTGGCGTATAGCCGAATTTTTGCTTAAAAACCCTCGAATTCATACATTATATATTACGCTATTTGGCTCAAAAACTTATCTTTGCATCTATATGAAGAGAATCATAAAATCAGCAACACTTCCGGCTAATTCTACCATAACAAACGGATTTGGAAGTATAGACTATCAGGATATTTATTCCATAAAATTGCAAACGAAGAAAAACATAGAAGAAATATCTAAAGGAATATTTATAATGCCGGGGTGGGTTGATATATTATTCAACTTAAGAAACAAAATAGTCAGCATCTTTGGATTGAAAACTCCTGAACGGACAACGAACTCAGATTTGATCTTTACTATAATAGAGAATCGCAACGAAGAAATAGTGATGGGAGAAGACGATAAACATTTGAATTTTAGAGCATCGGTATTGAAAGATGAGTCCAAAGGAACTATTTCTCTTATCACTGTAGTACATTATAATAATGTATGGGGGAGAATTTACTTCTTTCCTGTGAAGCCATTTCATAGGCTGATAGTAAAAGCAGGACTAAAAAGATATTTGAAAAATCAGAATTGACTGTATGTGTGAATTTACAATCAGAGAAATAAGACCCGATGAAATCTACAAGCTGGAAGACATGCTTTATGAAGCTATTTTTCAACCCGATGAAAATAATCTGATTCCAAGAAGTGTTTTAGAAATACCGGGAGTCAATGCTTATATAAAAGATTTTGGTCATCAGAAAGATGATTATTGTTTAGTTGCGGATTGTAACGGTGAAATTATTGGTGCCGTTTGGGTTAGGATTATATCGGGTACCCTCAAAGGCTATGGATATATTGATGATGAAACACCGGAGTTTGCCATCTCACTATATAAAGAATATCGAAATCGGGGGTTGGGTACACGCCTAATGTCTGCCATGATAGCGTATCTGCATGAAAGTGGCTATAAGCAAACTTCTTTAAACGTAAAGAAAAAAAATTACGCAGTAAAGCTTTACAAAAAGATGGAATTTAAGGTCATTGACCAAGATGAAGAGGATTGTTTGATGTTGTTGGATTTGAGGATTGGAAAAAGAAGAAGATGACCCGAAACGCTATCGAACGCAAATCGAAAATGTGGAACCCATGGGACGGCTGTCATAAGCTGATTGCCTTACTCATTTTGTAGTTGGTAAGATATAAGTTAAGTGATTCTCAAACATATCTTGCAAAACCTTGTACTTAAACTCCATGGGTAATACCTGAACTGCATACGTAATCCTTCCTCTCCGTAACGAGAATATAAAGCAACCCAATACTTTACTTGTCTCTGGTTGGCATCAAATAATTTGGCTGTTGTGCGGATTAGAAAATGTTCGTCCAGAACCTTTGAAACAATTTGTAACCGTTCTGAATAAGAATGTTTTTTATAACTCCTACGTTTTTCTGACATAATCTATGCGTGTTATGTCCAACTTTCTGGGTGCACTTCAAAACGGATTTTTTATTGCTCTTATTTTTTATCAAAAGGCTATTTCAAATATCAAAAATAAACAAGGCGAGGGCGATCTCCTTGATTTTGATGCTTAAATGTGCTTTTTTAAGGGACGACTAATTTAATCAGTTTCTTAGCTCCTATTTTAATACTTGTTGTAATACGAGGGGTTCGTTAGTCGTGATAAAATCTACCTTACGATCGATAAGCCACTTCATGTCGTTGGCTTTATTGACTGTCCAAACGTTGGTTTTTAGTCCTAATTGGCGACATTCTGTGATCCATTCCGGATTTTTTTTGTATATATTAAAATGGTAATCCGCTCCTGCGCATCCGATTTCTTTTAGTTCTTTAGGCGATAGATCCCCGTTCAGATAAAACACCGGAGTATCTTTAGGAACTAAACGGATAAACTCTTTGATGGCATGAAGTGAGAAAGAAATGTATTCCATTCGATCTTCCAGTTCCATAGATTTTACCATTTCAATTATTTTTTCTACTGCCAATGTTTCTCGCTTCGGCGAGCTATGCGCTTTCAATTCCAATATCAGTTTGGTTTTCAGTTCTTTTCCTTTCAACAAATATTGTTCCAGTGTGGGTATGCGTTCTTTGTTGCTGAGTTTGGTTCTTGTTATTCTCCGTGCGGATGTTTGTTGGATGGATTTTCCGTAGATGACCGGGTCGTGATTTACGATCAGTTTTTCGTCTTTCGTCATCCACACATCAAATTCGCTGCCATAACACCCTATTGAATCGGCCTTAACCAGCGCTGCGATACTGTTTTCGGCAGATCCCTCTGTTTTCCAGAATCCCCGGTGGGCAATGATCTGTGTTTGTCCGGTAGTTATCCGGCATATAAGAAAGGATAAAATGCAGACTAAAAATAGCTTTTTCATCATATTTTGTTCATTAAGTTTGGTATGAATAGGACTGGCTTACAAAGGTAAGGTTTTAATTATACTTGGAGCCTGTTTAAATTTTAAATTAATAAAAATATAAAGATGTTTCACTCTTCAATTTCTTGACATATCCAAACCTGTAAGAGAGTGTCTGTGAAAGTGTATGAAAGGAAAGGCGTGCAAAAGATTCACCCCCTTTCTGAGCGTTGTATGCGAGAGTGCTATCTGTCTGTAAAAATTATATTAGCCGATAAATCTTATTAACGGATGTGGATATCGGAATGGAATAACAGGAATAGCAAAGAAAAGGTAACTCACGTTTGATACCGCCGGAGAAAGGGTCAAAATCGCAGGCATAAGATAATTGTCGGATAAAATTAGAACAGGCTTTTAGTA
>JAIRKY010000022.1 GCA_031259755.1 Mediterranea sp. (in: CFB group bacteria)
TTTACTCTTTTTACGTGCAAAGGTCTCATATATTACCTGGCAGACAAATTCAGCCGGATATTTGACATGGCAATGCAGGGACGCCTCCTCCCCAAAGACAACGTCAAACGAAGCCGGAATCGCAAATTCACGCTGTCGGACAGCGAAGTCATCATGATCCTTATTCTCTTCCACCTCAAACACTTCAGAAACCTGAAAGCCTTTTATACCGGATATATTCAGGCACATTGTAAGGAGCATTTTCCTCGCACAGTCAGTTACAACCGTTTCGTAGAACTGCAGCAGAAAACAGTCGTAAAAATGACGCTTTTTCTGCAAATGTGCTGCCTGGGCAAATGTACCGGCATCATTACCCGGGCGAACACGGACGATCGGGAGCCATTGAAGAATAGATGCTTTCATGATAAACTCTTCGGCAAACTGTTCGCCGGCAGAGGGTATGTTTCCCGGGACCTGTCTGAGAAACTCTTCGTAGATGGAATACATCTGATAACCAGGCTGAAAAAAACATGAAAAACGCCCTGATGTTTACCCGGGACAAGATCTATTTACGCAAACGGGCTTTAATAGAGACCACTCAAGAATATATGTCAGATTGAGCATACGCGCCATCGCTGCTTTGTAAACTTCATCACAAACATGATGGCCGCTCTCATCGCCTGTAATTTCCTGCCTGAAAAACCTTCTTTGAACCTTGATATCGTCGATATGACCGCTGTACAGAAGATCGCTTAGGGCGAACTCACGTATATTATCGTCATGATCTAAAAAACACCCTGTTCTCTCAACGGTTTTTCGGAGATGATGCTCTTTTCCAGGAGGGAGGAAATATGAAAAGATGTGAGAACGGCTATATTCGCAGGTTCAATCTCACTTTCCGGAACTTATTTTGTCCTGATTCAGGTCCCGGTTCAGGCGTTTTTCAGGACATTGTACACGATTTTCCCCGGAACTCTCTCCAGGTTATGAGCAATGGCCAATAAAACATGCCGGGTGTGGGTTATTGTAGGTCAGCGCCGTGCGGAAACGACTCGCCGCAAAAACGCATCGCTGATAAGGAATCATTGACATATATTTCGGTCTTTATATCCGACGGATCATTCCGGATGCCTAATAGTGACATCTTGAATAAAAGAACCCCACCGTAAGGAGAGCATTACAAAGGTGCGCTTAGATCGGACTCATATTAGCAGGGAATAAAATTTCCGCAAGAGGCCTCTCCTTGCAAATTGCAACTTGCAGATTGCAAAATGAGGACATTGCATCTTTATATTTGTTAAATAACGTTGTTCTGCTAACAAATTGTCAGAAATATTTTTTTATCCGAAAAACTAAATGTTTCTTTGCGTCGTAATGATATTAAACATCTAAATACAAATTAACATGAAACCATCAGTATTAAACAGAACGATTTGGGGATTTTTCTTGATTTTTGTATGCAGCCTGACCATGTCGGCCGTTTCTCCCAAAGATTATTTGTATGACACAAAAGAAGAAAATGGTAAAATTGTTTCGAAAACTGTTTTCGTGCAGAATGACGGATTATTGGACAAGCAATGGAAGTACGACTTTACGTATAACGAAGAAGGTAAAGTGGCAGAAAAAAAAGCTTGTCGCTGGAATGCAGGAAAAGAAAAGTGGGAGCCATTTTACCAGATAACTTACCAGTATGAAAAAGAAACCGGCGAAATTCGCTCTTCTTATGGATTGTGGAATAAAAAGGCAAATGATTATACGCTGAACGCACAGACGATTATTTTACCGGAAGATCGCTACGAAGAAATCTTTTTATAACAGTTAAAGTTTGATAGAGTAGAATGTCCGCAACGGGGCCGAAGAAAAAGCCCCCATCCATCATAGATGACGTTCCTTGTTTTTATTCTGGATAATTTGCCTGTTGGATCCCTCTTCCCTTTGCCCGGAACCCGGAACCGTACTGCCGAAAGAACGGACAGCCCGTACGGTCTCCATATTCATATATACCGGTTATTGGGGCACAGGAAACGATCGTTTGCCGCATCGTAAGGCATCGGAGTCGGTGGTGCTATAGCCGATGTGGTCGCCACACAAGGCTTCCTGATCCTGCAGGATGGTCCCGTCGCAACAGTATTCTTCCAGGAGGTTTTGAAGTTTGCGGGCTTTCTTCTCCTTTTGGATCACGACCGGAATTTTCCGGCTCATCTCCCCCGGCCACTTCCCGTATCCACTCCTCATGTTTGTTCGCGTCGGCCTGCAGGATGGTCCCGTCGCAACAGTATTCTTCCAGGTGGATGAAGCCTTCTGCAAACATAAACAGCAGAAGCGAGCGGAAGATCTCTCCGATGCCTGTTTTCAGTCGCCCGCTACGGAAACTGTTCAGTGTGTTGAAATTGGGATACTGTTTGCCCGACAGCCACATGAAATGGATGTCACAACGAAGGGCTTCCGCCGGCTTCCGTCCCGTATATATCTTCCGACAATAGCCATAACGTTCTTCTTTGCTCAATCGGGTAACCATACGGGTAATAGTCAACAATGATTGTTTTTGGGCTTCAAACTCATCTTTCAGAAAAAGAAAAGCCTCCTGGTTTATTCCTTTTGTCATTGCCGCTCCTTCCCTGAGCCATTGAACAAAACGCTTCGAGATTCGGCTATCGTTGGCAAATGAGGACGGTATCTTTACTCCATCAAAATGTAACGTCATTTTTATCCGTTGCTTCAACCGGCTCAAATCCCTGACAACCGAATGAAAGGAAAGTGGATCAGACCGCAGGATTATCACTCCGCTAATACACTCTTCTATGCTACCAATAGGATACTGGCGGCAATCGGAATTGAGTTGAATATCAATTATTCGCATAATGCTGTTTAATTTTGAAAAGTTACTTACTATAATAACCAATAAAACAACCGTGGTGGTTTGGCAGGATACGAATCTTAGAAACTGTTTTGATTTAACATTTACTTAATTCTATTGATCATGATCTGTATCATTGTCATGTATATCATGATTAACCAGTCCCAGGCAAACCGGGAGGGAGTAACGAAGGCGGCAATCCCGGTACTCCGGCGTGGAATATAAAGGTCGTCACTGAATGCCGTTCAGGTCGTCACTGAATCCTGCCCCCTCCGCAGGTGTATCCGGGACATTAAAAACAAACATGCGTATGGCTTTTTACAAGAAAATCAAACAGAAAATTAATGGCAAGTGGTATCC
>JAIRKY010000030.1 GCA_031259755.1 Mediterranea sp. (in: CFB group bacteria)
TTCATGGTATCTGCCACGAGCCTTGCTGACAACTACTACACTGATGGTACCTGAACGATTCTTTTTTCTACGTACATGCATGGGACAAAAATACGCATTTTCCCGCTTGCGCCTCCCTGCGCCTACCGTAATTTTAGCTAACTGCCTAATTCTCAATAGTGCCATTTAATGGCGAGGAAAAAGTGATGAAGTCAGGAAATGGAGAGAAAGTCGAGTTTAGCACTCAATTAAGTCTTGAATCCTCAAAATGGGATGTAGTAATAGGAGAAGCAAAGGGCAATAGTCATGAATCGGTATCTCTCAATAATGATTTGAACTCGGTCCGGATGACACTCTACACTTATTACCGTAATTTAAGTGAAAAATGTGAAGTTATAACTGCCGATAAACTTCGGAAAATGTACACACAGACGAAAACATATCCCCAAACTCTCCTTACTTTATTTCGAAAACATAATGACGATGAATTAAAGTTGGTCGGCCACGGACGAGTGATGGATACTTACAAGAAGTATAAACTAGCATATCGACGAGTTCAGGAATTTATGCTTCACTAATGTTCTAAAGAGGATATTTATTTGGATAACCTGAATCTCCAATTTGTCAATGACTTTGAAATATACCTTCGAGTAGACTGTAAATTAGGAGTTAATATGACAGCCAAGATGATTCAATTCCTAAAGAAAGCCGTTAATCTTGCAAGAAATATTGGAGTTTTAGGATTTGATTCGTTTTATCTGCATCACACCAAATGGGAAAAGGTAAAGATAGAGTATCTTACAAAACAAGAAATCAAAAAGATTATTGATAAGAAAATTATAATTAAGAGGTTGGATATTGTTCGAGACATTTTTTTGTTTGGAGTATTTACAGGGCTTTCATACATAGATGTTAAGAATCTTACTATTAACAATATTCAACGACAGCATGATGGTTCCAACTGGATAATCACAAGATGACAAAAAACAAATAATAGCGTAGAGTTACCTTTATTGGACATTCTGCGTAAGATAATAGATAAATATGAGCAAGAAAGAAATAGTCTGACATTATTGCCGGTTATGAGCAATCAAAAGTTAAATTCTTATCTGAAAGAATTGGCTGATATCTGCGGTATAACAAAACGTTTGAACTTTCACGTAGCCAGACATTCGTTTTCGACCTCAATTATGCTTGATCACGGTGTGTCAATGGAGACATTAAAGTGTTGGGGCATAGCAACATTAAAACTACTCAAATATATGCCAAAGTCACAAATAAGAAAGTTAATTATGAGATGAATGCTTTATCGAAGAAATTACGCTTGTAGTTTGTCATCGTGTCTTGTCCTGAAATAACTTTACTTTAGGTTTTACTGTTTATTTTTTTTTGTAAGCTATTTCAAGACAAGACAATCTTTAATTGTCTACTTTTTAGTGGACAGCAATGGTGTTGTGTATTGAATTAAAAAGCTATACCCATACAAACGAAAGCCAACTGAAAAGCTACAGATCCGCTGTTGACAGTTATTACAAAGATGAGGTTCCGAACGAAAATCGCAAATTCGTGCTATTAGGCGTTTGGGAAGATATTGTCCCTGAAACGGATGAATCACTTTGCAAACTATGCGGTTTTAAGGCATTGACTTTTCAAGCTATTTTAGACGAAGTGTTCTTGAAAGACGAAGACACGTTTGAAAGTTCGGGTCATCAACTCTTTGATTAATTTTGGACGGGATGTTGGTAAATATAGTTTGATCGCACTCAGGTTAATAGGAGGAGAGCCAAATTCTATTCTTCCAACATTAGGCTCATGTATAACCGGGTCCGGTCGAAGATCATCGCGCTGAGTTCGTGGGCGGTCAGCCCAAGGTGTTCATTTTCTAATGCTTTGGGACTAAATATACAGACTCCGTTGTCGATGTAATAATATCCGTTGTTACATACCAGTTGTTCATCGGTCAGTTGGATGCTGATTCGTTTTTCGGGGTGGGCGGTCGCATAAAGGCTAAGTATCATTTTCGCGTTAATGATGCGCGCCATGCCGAAGGGCTGTTCACCGGCCGAACGGGTTGGCAACTCAAATCGTACGACTTTCGGTAGCTGATAATGGCATGCGGCTTCCCTGATCAGGTTGTCACGGACGCCATCATTATCGGCAAACCATTCGGTAATTTTCAGATAGCCGTTTTCGGGGTAAGCAAACAACAGGCCTGCAATCCGGCCTTGAGGAGCGTGACGTGCGACAGTCACGCTTCCTCCGCTGATGCGTAGGTCTTCTATTACAGCTTCAAGATCAGCGGTTGTATGTTGCACATAATTCGACCGGCTGTATGCCTTTTCCGTAAAGTAGTCGAAGATGGATCGCCCGAAGTTTATGGTATGTTCTATGTGGAGGTTACCTTTGTCAATAACAATATCCGATACTTTTCGCTCTATTCGCGAGCGGAAGAAGGCGCAGGCGTAACCTGTCCGGGCATAATAATCAACTAATCCGGGGTTAGCGGGAATAAGGATGCTTAAAGGGATATTCTTTCGTGCCATTCGACCGAACGATTCGGTTAGCAGGCGCGCCATGATCCCTTTGCCTCTGAAGTCAGGATGGGTACAGGCTCCCGATATATAGGCTGTCTGAATCCCGGTTCCTTCGAAGGTCATAGCATAGTAAGGCATCTGCAAAGAAGATACAATCATGCTTCCACTTTGGATATACATGGTCGTCTCGCTACTGTAACGCAGGCGAAAGTACATGTCCACAAACTCATCGCTATCGTGGAAGCAAAGCTTCCAAAGTTCCTTTATTCCGTTCATATTAGGAGTTAGAAGTTAGTTTTGTTTCCGACTTCTCAAGAATAATTGCCGGTTGATAGGAAAGTTTGGCTTTGCGTAATCCTTCGACGCCCAAGTCTTCTTCCCGGTTGACGTAAGTGTATTGTTCCGGAATATGGTTGGCAAATTCGTAGTTTATCATGGCATACGCGCCATCAATATTCGTATCGGCTTTTTCCACATGGACTCCGAAAGTGTCCCGGTTGATAGGCATACCGAAAGTGAACGCCGCGATCTTGCTATTCACGCATAATAGTCCACCGGTTAGTCCCAGCTTTTCGAAATGAGTCAACGCGTAAACAATAGCGCGGCGCTCATTCAACATACCCTCCTGCTCTTCGCAGTGGTTTGTTTTGCACCATTCCGCTTCAAGCCTCAGACATTCCCGAATATGTTCCGGGGAAAGGGGTATATATTCGTAATGATAGATCTTCTTAAATTTATTGATATGGTTTCTCTTTGATTGATACTTCTTACCGGTCAAATTGGCCAAATCGGTGCGGAGATAGATATAATCCGCATAGTCCCTGTTGGCCGTGAAAGTAAATCTTCCCGGCATCGCCGCTTCAATTTCTTCTTTCATATCGGGAGTTACGCCGAGCATGTAGAAGTCTTCCTTCTCTTCCCGGGCATTCTCTTCAAGCGCTACGATGACTTTCTTTAAATCGCCTTCGCCGACAGGCGTCATATAGGCCAGTTTTTCTCTCGCCCGGAATTTGAGTACAAGAAAGCCGTCGATTTCCACAAACTGTGTGTCATATAAGAATCTCCAACTGCATAGATTGGAGAAAGACAGGTCGCAATTCCTGCGATTACTATTCATCGTGTATTTGGTAATGGTCTCTTTATCCTCCAGCATGAGGTCTTTGAATGGAATCATATATGTGTTTATTTAATATATATCCTAAATTTAGGGCTGTTTTTAGTAAAACGCTGTAAAGGTAGGAAAATATTTCTCTAACACTTAATCCAGGGTAACACGTTTTCCCGGTGTAAATAGCTTCTTACAGAAAGAATATAGTTATAAATCATACGGAATAAAAATATTTGTTTACTTTTGCACTGATTCACATTAGAATTGGAAACAGAATGTATTAACCATTAATAGTAGAAATCGTATGAAGAAGATTTTATTGATGAGCGCTCTTGCAGCATTTGTAATGGTATTCTCGGCAAGCGTAAACGCGCAACAAAAGGCTTCGAGAAGTGAATTCAAAGACAATCAGAAGTATGAAAAGACGTTGAACAAAGATTTGCAGAAGAAAGCCATAAAAGAGGCTCGTAGAGAAGCAAAAGTGCTGGAGAAAGAAGGATTTAGAACACCGGTAGGCAAGCTTCCTATTGAAAAACAGTTGGAAAACTCATGGCAGAAACAAGTAGAGATCGATACGGACGGTAATCCTTACTGGTATATCGCTTCATCGAGAGCTATCGGCGGAAACCAACAGGCTGCCGCTCTGCAAGCTACCAACACGGCCAAGATTGACTTGGCGGGACAGATCATGACCAAAGTGTCGCAACTGATCGAAGCTAAAGCGGCCAACAATGACCTGGGACAGGAAGAAGCCGCAAGCCTGACTGAAGTGGTCGCTGCAAGCAAAAGCGTGATCTCCGCAACGCTGGGTCGCACCATTCCGTTGATTGAAGTGTACAGAACGCTTCCAAACAAGAATGTCGAGGTAATGGTGACCTTGGGTTACAGCATGGATGCCGCCAACAAAGTAGCGATTAGAGCTGTTCGTGACGAGTTAGCGAAGAAATCGGAAGATCTCGCTAAGGAACTGGACAAGCTGGGATATTGATTTGAGGAGGGAAGGAGTTAGAGAAGTTATCGTTTCGCTAAGGAGTTAAGGAGATAAAACTTGTACTATCCGGCTAAAGTGTGAAACGCCTGATAACTTCTTCTCTTCTTTAACCCATTCCCTCTTTCCATTCTCTTTTAATAAACTTTAATAGAATAACTGTCTATTCCAATATAAAAATACATAATGTTGCAATGTGCATATTGCAATATTATGTATTTTTGCGTCGTGATTAACACATCTATCTTGGAATTACACGTATTATAATATTCTATTCATGGATTTAATTAGTGAAATCGTAGCGCGGGCGAAAGCGAATCCGCAGCGCATTGTTCTTCCGGAAGGTACGGAAGAACGTACATTAAAGGCTGCCGATCAACTTTTGAGAGACGGTATCGCCAAACTTATTATTCTCGGCAATCCGGCTGAAATTATGAACCTTGCCGGCCAGTGGGGGCTGACTAACATAGGTAAGGCTACTATTATTGATCCGGAGAATTGCCCGAAGCGCGAAGAATATGCACAGTTGCTTTGTGAACTTCGTAAAAAGAAAGGTATGACCATAGAAGAGGCTCGTAAACTGACACTCGATCCGCTGTATCTGGGTTGCCTGATGGTGAAGAGTGGCGATGCTGAAGGCCAGTTGGCCGGCGCCCGTAATACCACAGGCAACGTATTGCGTCCGGCATTGCAGATCATCAAGACACTTCCGGGGATCACAACCGTTTCGGGAACGATGTTGCTAATCACAAAACATAAAGAACTTGGTAAGAATGGCGTATTGGTGATGAGTGATGTTGCTGTTACTCCTGCGCCGACGGCGGAACAGCTTGCTCAGATCGCTGTTTGCACGGAGCATACCGCAAAGTCTGTTGTCGGCATTGAAGAACCGAAAGTGGCTATGCTTAGCTTCTCGACCAAAGGTTCCGCTGAACATGAATTGGTAGATAAAGTAATCGAAGCCACCCGTTTGGCTAAAGAAATGAATCCCGCGATGAAGGTAGATGGTGAGATGCAGGCAGATGCGGCTTTGGTACCTTTTATCGGCGCAAGTAAAGCTCCGGGATCGGAAGTTGCCGGATACGCCAATGTTTTGATCGTTCCTAATCTTGAAGTAGGTAACATCGGTTATAAATTAGCTCAACGTTTGGGCGATATGGAAGCTGTAGGGCCTATTCTTCAAGGTATGGCGCAGCCTGTGAACGATTTGTCGCGTGGTTGCTCAATAGACGATGTATATAATATGGTAGCAATTACCGCTAATCAGGCGATTGCCGGAAATAAACAATAAAATAATGAAGATATTAGTATTGAACTGCGGAAGTTCATCTATTAAGTATAAGCTGTTCGAAATGGACAGTAAAGAAGTATTGGCGCAGGGTGGCATTGAGAGGATCGGTTTATCCGGAGCATTCCTGAAGTTCACACCGAGTAGTGGCGAAAAGGTTATTCTCGAACGTGAGATACCCGAACATACGGTAGGTATTGAGTTCATCCTTGAGATATTGACAAGCGGAAAATATGGCTGTATTGCGTCGCTTGATGAAATTGCGGCTGTAGGACACCGTGTGGTACATGGCGGCGAGAAATTCAATTCGTCTGTGCTGATCACTCAGGAAGTGATCGACCAGATGGTGGAATGTTCCGATCTGGCGCCGCTTCATAATCCGGCGAACCTGAAAGGTATCCATACCATTTCCAAGTTACTGCCCAGCGTACCTCAGGTAGGTGTGTTTGATACGGCTTTCCACCAAACAATGCCGGATTATGCATACATGTATGCCATTCCTTATGAATTGTATAAGAAATACGCTGTCCGTCGATATGGATTCCACGGGACAAGCCACCGATACGTATCTCAACGGGTATGTGACTTCTTGGGTGTAAATATCGCCGATCAGCGCATCATTACTTGCCACATCGGTAATGGCGGTTCAATCACAGCTATCAAAAGCGGTAAATCTGTCGATACCTCAATGGGATTGACCCCGGTGGAAGGCCTGATGATGGGAACCCGTTCGGGTGACGTAGACGCCGGCGTACTGACTTTCCTGATGGAAAAAGAAAAGTTGGATGCGCAAGGATTATCCGACCTGTTGAATAAGAAGAGCGGCGTATTGGGCGTTTTCGGCGTATCATCGGATATGCGTGAATTAGAAAAAGCCGTTTCCGAAGGAAAAGACAAACGCGCTATGCTGGCCGATAAAATGTACGACTACCGTATTAAGAAATATATAGGCGCTTATGCTGCTGTATTAGGTGGTGTGGACATCATCGTATTTACCGGTGGGGTAGGCGAGAACCAGAGCACTTGCCGTGAAAGTGTATGTGAAGGATTGGAATACATGGGTGTGAAGCTGGATAAGGAGCTGAATGCGAAGATACATGGAACCGAAACTGTGATAAGTACTCCGGATTCAAAAGTGAAAGTCGTGGTTATCCCGACTGACGAAGAGTTGACCATCGCAATGGATACTGAAGAACTATTAATTTTTATACCGTAATGTTATGAAGAGAACTTTTCATGTTTTGTTTTTCGCCTTACTTGCGACGACCGTGTTTGCACAAGGAAAGGCAAAGTATGTATTCTATTTCATTGGTGATGGAATGGGTGTGAATCAGGTGAATGGTACGGAGATGTATTTGGCCGATGCAGAGGAAAACCGCATAGGCGTTAAATCTTTGCAGTTTACCCAATTCCCGGTAATCAATATGGCTTCAACTTTCTCTGCGACCAACGCTGTTACTGATTCTTCAGCAGCAGGGACGGCATTGGCTACAGGGGAGAAGACATATAACGGCGCAATCGGATTGGACGATCGGAAACAACGCCTTACCTCGGTTGCGGAAAAGGCGAAACGTTCCGGTAAAAAGGTTGGCGTAACCACAAGCGTAAGTGTCGACCATGCTACACCCGCGGCGTTCTATGCTCATCAACCCGACCGTAGCATGTATTACGAGATCGCGTTGGACTTACCCAAAGCGAATTTTGATTTCTATGCCGGCGGCGGTTTCCTGAAACCCAACACGACATACGACAAACAGGAAGCGCCAGGCATATTCCCGATCTTTGAAGAAGCAGGCTATACCATAGCAAGAGGATATAATGATTTCAAGGCGAAATCTTCTTCCGCAAAGAAGATGATATTGATCCAGGAAGAAGGCGCTCCGGCCGGTGTGCGCTCGTTGTCTTATGCGATAGACCGTAACGAAAGCGATCTGACGCTGTCGCAAATAACCGAAAGCGCCATTTCTTTCCTGACCAAGAATAATAGCAAAGGCTTTTTCCTTATGGTTGAAGGGGGAATGATCGACTGGTCTTGCCATGATAACGATGCAGCCACAACTTTCCGGGAAGTGGTTGATATGGATAACGCCATCAAGATCGCTTATGAATTCTACAAAAAGCATCCGAAAGAAACCCTTATCGTAGTGACAGCCGATCATGAGACCGGCGGGCTTGGTTTAGGCAAAGGCAAGTATGAAATGAATCTGAAAGCGTTGAAATATCAAAAGCAGTCGACAGGCATACTGTCTTCCCATATCACAGCATTGCGTAAACAGAAAGGCCACCGGACAACTTGGGAAGAGATCAAGGAACTTTTAAGCAGAACTATGGGATTCTGGACGGAATTGCCTGTCAAGTGGGAACATGAAAAGATTCTTCGCGACTGCTATGAAGCTTCTTTTTCTAAAAAGGCAAACCTGGAAATGGAAAAGAGTTTGTATACAGTGAGTGAACCTTTGGCAGCTAAAGCCAAAGAAGCGCTCAATGACATGGCCGGAGTAGGTTGGGTAAGTGGCGGACATTCCGCCGGATATGCGCCCGTGTATGCGATTGGCGCCGGTTCGGAACTGTTCAAAGGCAAAATGAACAATACGGACATCCCGAAACGTATAGCCGAAGCCGGAGGATATAAATAAGTATAAAGATCATACAAATAGTTGGCTTTTTATTTCTTCTCAGCATATATTCTTACGGCTGTGTTTCCCCTTCGATAAATTCTTCGAAGAATAGGTTCTCACCGTCGAAAACAGCGTAAGAGAAATAGGATATCCAATCGCCCAATATCATCATACGGGCAGAAGTGCTAAGCATCAGGTCGAGCATGATGTGGCGATGTCCATAGATAAAGTAATTGATGTTGGGGTGGCTTTTGAGGTATTCCTTGGAGAAAAGGACAAGATGTTCCTTGTCTTCTCCCATATAATCGGGTTCTATTCCGTCTTCCCGTTTCAGGCGGCTGTGTTTAGCCCAGTTCAGGCCCCATTCCACACTCCAACGCGGATGAATGGCAGCAAACAGATAGCGTAGCGTGTGGCTGTGGAACATCGTGCGAAGCGCTTTGAACTTCTTGTCCGGATCGCCCAGGCCATCACCATGCGCAAGATAGAACTCTTTTCCATAGATCTCTATGGTTAAAGGCTCGTAGTGCATCACAACACCACATTCTTTCGTCAGATAGTCATAACACCAGATGTCATGATTACCAATGAAGAAGTGTACCTCTACACCCATATCGGTTAGCTCGGATAGTTTACCCAGAAAACGGGTGTAGCCTTTAGGCACTACATTGCGGTACTCGAACCAGTAATCGAACATGTCGCCTAATAGGTAGACTGCCGAAGCTTTATGCTTAATGCTGTCGAGGAAGTTCACGAGACGGCGTTCCTGTGTACGTCCCGATTTAATGGCTTTTGACCCCAGATGGGCATCCGAAAGGAAATAAATGTTCTTCATCCGTTATAAAAATCCAAGTTCCAGTTTAGCTTCTTCGCTCATCATGTCTTTGTCCCATTCCGGCTCAAAGACCAGGTTTACAGTGACTGATGTAACACCTTCCACTGATTCGACTTTCATGCGGACATCCTCCATGATGAAGTCTGCCGCCGGACAATTCGGCGCGGTCAGTGTCATATCGATCACTGTGGCTCCGTTATCGGCGACGTCTATTTTATAGATAAGTCCCAAGTCATAGATATTCACCGGGATTTCGGGGTCGAATGTCGTTTTAAGTATTTCGACTATCTTTTGTTCTATTTCAAATTCAGGCATATTCTAAACAGATATTTGTCCATGCGAAGATACGCATTTTAGTTGACAGTTGACTAAACAATGTTTCCTTCGTCGGCAAAGCTATAATACGTTCCATCACAAATAATAACATGGTCGGTAAGGCGAATGTTCATTGTTTGCGCTCCCTGACGAATGGCGGAGGTTACTTTTTTATCACCCACGCTGGGTGCCGGATTACCCGAAGGATGATTATGTATCAGGACAACGCCTGTGGCACGATGTAATATGGCCTCGCGTAATATAGACCTGACATCGGCATAAGTTCCGTCAATACCTCCGGTGCTGATCCGTAGTTTTTCGATCACTTTGTTACTTTGATTGGTGAGGAGAATCCAGAATTCTTCTTGTGGAAGATCGCACAAAACAGGATGGAACATCTCGTATATATCCTTGGAACAAGTGATTTGCACCCGTTCTTTGACTTCCTGCATTTTCCGTCTTTTGCCCAGTTCCAGTGCAGCCATTAGGGTCGTTGCTTTCGCCGGGCCGATACCCTTGAATCCGGAAAAATCAGGGAGTGTCCATTTACCCAATTCATTGAGGTTGTTATCGCAGGCCAGGAGCATTCTGCGCATCAGTTCTACTGCGCTTTCTTCCGTATTTCCGGAGCCAATGAGAATACCTAACAGTTCGGCGTCGCTAAGTACATCTATTCCTTTGGCGATCATTTTCTCACGAGGGCGGTCTTCTTCCGCCCATTGGTTTATGCTAAGTTTTTTATGGGTCGTATTCATTCTACTGGAAATTGAAAGCCGCAAACCTTTAGAGAGTACCTTTTACTTGTAAAAGTTCTTGTTGAATGCGGAAAATTCGTCTTTACCAAGTATGCATCGTTGCCACCAGGCACGTAAGAATCCGGCGCCATAACCAAACAGTTGTGCAAAAGAGGCGGCAACAGAAAGCAGGCCAATGATAAGGCTTTTGTTTTGTATGGAAGCGTCAATCGCGACCAACAGGGCATAGCAGGCTATGGGCAGTAAACTGTATGGACAGAAGACAGCGCCTGATGCGCTTACACCTACTCCTAAAGTAAATACGGCGGGCAACAAATGTACCGGTTTAAGCGATTTGGGGTATTTTTTGTATAGATTGATCCGTGCAATACCGGAGTTATGGACTTGTTTGAAGAATTTCCCCAGATCGGTACGACGTTTGTGATATACCCAAGCGTCAGGAAACAGGCGACAAGCATATCCTCCCTTGAAAATGCGGATACTGAAATCAATATCCTCACCAAACCGCATATTCGAGAAGCCGCCTAACGTCTCATAGACTTCCCGGCGTATTCCCATATTGAAGCTGCGTGGATAGAATTTATCCATCTTCTTTTTACCTCCGCGGATACCACCGGTGGTGAAGAACGAAGTCATGGAGTAGTTGATTGCCTTTTGCATGCGGGTAAAAGACTCATGCGCCCTGTCGGGCCCGCCAAAAGCATCGGCGGGAACTGCCCGCAATTCTTTCTCGATGGTTTCAAAGTAGCCTTCGGGTAAGATGCAGTCTGAATCCAATATAATGAGATAATCGCCCTTACTCCTCTCCATCCCATAATTGCGGGATTGTCCGGGGCCGGAGTTCGGCTTCAAAAAGTAGTGTATATCCAAGCATGAAACATATCTGTCTGCCACCTCCTTACAGGGAACAGTCGATCCGTCTTCCACAACAATAACCTCAAAGTGAGTATATCGCTGTAACGCGAGGCTATGTAACAACTCATCCACTTCATCGGGACGGTTGTAAACGGGAATAATAACGGAAAACTTCATGGGATTAGACGATTTACGATTTACGATTTACGATTGAAGTTTCTATGCATTATAAACATAAACAAAAGAGTAACTTCAATCGTAAATCGTAAATCGTCTAATCGTAAATAAATTTATGCCTTAACCCTTCCTTGATAAGAACCGTCTCTGGTATCAATTTCGATCAGTTCGCCTTCGTTGATAAACAATGGAACGCGTACTATGGCCCCGGTTTCAAGTGTTGCAGGTTTAGATGCGTTGGTTGCTGTGTCGCCTTTAAGTCCCGGCTCAGTGTAGGTTATTTTGAGGATCACTTTCACAGGAACTTCAGCGTAAAGTACGGTTTCCGATTCAGTGTGTGATACAACGTCTACTATATCACCCTCTTTCAGGAAGTCTACTCCGGTGATCAAGTCTTTAGCGATTGGAATCTGCTCAAAAGTCTCCTGATTCATGAAGTTATAACCCATATCATCCTGGTACAGGAATTGGTAAGGACGACGTTCGATACGAACTTCGTCGATTTTCACACCAGCATTGAATGTTTTATCAATGGTACGCCCTGTAGTAACACTTTTCAGTTTTGTACGAACGAAGGCGGCGCCTTTTCCGGGTTTTACATGTAAGAATTCCACAATGAAATAATAGTGACCGTCCAAGTCGATACACATACCGTTTTTAATGTCTGAGGTAGTGGCCATACGATTTTAGTTTTTAATTTTATAGGTTCTTGAGTTTATAAGTTGACTAAAAGGCTCAAGAAGTTAAATACGGCTGCAAAAATAATGTAAATCGGTAAAAATCACAATATGTTTTGACTAAAAAGAACTGATCTCTTGGTTTATTTGAAAAAAGTGCCTATTTTTGCAACCCGATTCGTGAGATAAATAACGTAAATACATAAAGTAATGAAAAGAACATTTCAACCCTCTAACAGGAAGAGAAAGAATAAACACGGTTTCCGTGAAAGAATGTCTACCGCCAATGGCCGTAGAGTTTTAGCTTCCCGTCGCGCTAAAGGAAGGAAGAAACTAACTGTTTCTGACGAATACTGCGGGACTAAGAAATAATTTTCCGAATAAGCCAAAAGGGCTTATTCAAGAGAAATAAGAAAGAGGATGCGCCAAGTTAACTTATGCACATCCTCTTTGTTATTTCATGCACATTTTGCAAGGGAGCGTTACATTTTAATCTTATAGCAAATATCACTCAATCCATGTCCAACTATTGTGAACATATACACAACAGTAACTTCTCCCTTTCCAAAGGAGAGGGACGGGGCGAGGCTGGCGGTAAGATGCCGCAGTCAGATATTGTCGTCTCTCTTAAAGGCGTTTCCGCTGCATACAATAACAAGACTGTGTTACATGACGTTGACTTGAACATCTACAAAAATGATTTTCTCGGTATCATTGGGCCTAACGGAGGAGGGAAAACAACACTTATCAAAACTATATTGGGATTACTGCGACCCACGGCGGGAAGCATACGATTCTTCGAAGAAGGAAAGCCTGTAAATAGCCTGACCATAGGGTATTTACCTCAATACAGCAGCGTTGACAAGAAGTTCCCCATCTGCGTAGAAGAAGTCATTCTTTCCGGTCTTAGTTCAAAAAGATCCTTAACCGGCAGGTTTACACAAGAGCAGAGAGAAAAAGCACGTGAAACCATCATTCGCATGGGATTGGAAGGATTGGAAAAACGTCCCATCGGACAGCTAAGCGGAGGACAACTTCAACGCGTCTTACTTGGCCGGGCAGTGATCTCGGACCCTCACTTACTCATCCTTGATGAACCAAGTACTTACATTGACAAACATTTCGAAGCGCGTTTATACGAGCTACTGATCGAAATAAATAAAGATTGCGCCATCGTACTGGTCAGCCATGATATCGGAACCGTACTGCAAAACGTAAAATCAATCGCCTGTGTAAACGAAACGCTGGATTATCACCCGGATACAGGCATCACGAGCGAATGGCTCGAAAAGAACTTCCATTGCCCGATAGAGATTCTGGGACATGGAACAATACCACACAGGGTACTGGGCAAGCATGAGCGCTGAGCCGATACGTTATAACCTCTTCGATTTTTCTGCTAATGCCATTAAACTGTTTTATGGGAAAATAGTCATAGATATATGTTTAATGAACCAGATGAAATTATTACTCACTATTTAAATGAATAGAATTATGAAGAAGCAAATTTTAAGTTTAGCCCTTGCGCTGTTTTTAGGCTCGGCTGTATGTATGGCTCAGGATAACAGAGGTGAACGTCCTGATATGTCAAAACGCATTGAACAGATGGTAACTGACTTGGAACTGAATGAAGCTCAGGCTAAGGAATTCAAAGCGGCAATGGAAGAAATGAGACCAAGCAGGAGTAACTCGGGTGAAAGGCCTTCCCGTGAAGAAATGGAGAAGAAGCGTAATGAAGCGGATGCAAAAATCAAGAAGATTCTGACTGACGAGCAATATAAAAAGTATCAAAGCATGAGGGTGCAAAGGGGACAAGGGAGAAATAGATAGTTATAGGATACTTTTCATTTAGTTTCATCTTATAGACAACTAAATAAGTTGCAGGAATAAGCCATATTCTTAGTAGAATTTGTTTTAGTATGTTTTTCATCAATTGATGACTATATTTTAACCGATTTGTAATTCCTGCAACATCTTATGATAAGCTTCGGCTTTGCTTTCCAGTTTTAGTGGGTATGCTCTTGATGATGATGGCATGCGATACAAGCGCATGGGTTGTTTATCATATATAAATTCAGAGTAACGACCAACTTTAGGCTCTTCTACGTTAAATTGTTGACGCAATGTGTCGGTTGCTTTCTGCCCTGTTGTTGCAATAGCATGGCATAATGGCAATTGGTTTAGTAACTCTTTTATGTCCGTGAGCTGAACCACTTCCAGAAATTTATCGGATGCATTATCCTGTAACCGTCGTATCGTTGTTGCCGTATCGAAAAGAGCGATCCCTTTTTCGTTTAGGAAATCAATGATGCGTTCGCGGCAAAAAGCTTTTTTTGATTCATTCAGGAAATGATCCCGTTCGTTGAAAAAAATGATTCCCATAATACGCCACATATCGTTATTAAGATTCGGATAATAAAAATCCATTGACCATCGTTTCTTCTGTGGCGGAAAACTGCCTAACATCAATAATTTTGCATGTGAAGGCAAAAAAGGAATTAGCGGGTGGGTTTCTGTTATGATTGTGTCCATTTATATATATTTTCTGTAAATATCGTGGTTTTAATTGAGATATTCAGGTAGAATCCTTACTTTAGTCGCCTAATCAAGCATTAACAATTATGAAGAAAACCATTTTTATTTTACTGCCCTTCTTATTTATTTGTCGTTCTACATCATTCGCTCAAAATATCCAGTTGCATTATGACTTTGGCCGTACTTTATATAGTGATGACATGAGCGGCCGCCCCAGGCTAACGACTACAGTGGAGACGTTCCATCCGGATAGTTGGGGAAACACATTTTTCTTTGTAGATATGGACTACACCAGTAACGGAATAGTGTCGGCTTATTGGGAAATAGCCCGTGAATTACAATTCTGGAAAGGGCCTTTTTCCGCTCATGTGGAATATAATGGTGGATTAGCAAAAGAATTTTCTTTCAATAACGCCTATCTGGTCGGTCCGGCTTATACATACAACAACGCTTCTTTCTCTAAGGGTTTTACGCTTACGGCTATGTACAAGTATATTCAGAAACATGGTTCGCCAAATAGCTTCCAGTTAACCGGTACATGGTATATAAACTCCCGTAAAGGCCTTTATAGTTTCTGTGGTTTTGCCGACTGGTGGCGTGAGAAGACACGCTATGGTACAACGATCTTTGTGGCTGAACCTCAATTCTGGGTGAACCTGAACAAGATAAAAGGAATAAACGAGAAATTTAATCTTAGTATTGGTACTGAGTGGGAGATCAGTAATGATTTCGTAGGCGACGGTTTGTTCTTTATTCCCACGTTGGCGCTAAAGTGGACTTTATAAATTTTCAACTTTCAATGTATTAAAAGGAGGTTGCTGAACTTGTCATTTCTTCCTCAGAGTTATTTAGTATTGATAATCAATTATTCAGGAATCAGTCACCTATGCCGATAAAGCGACCGGCGGCGTCAAATTTCAAATCCATATCGCCGGAAAGACCGATTTCGTAGCCATAACGTTCCTTGTTGACTTCGACAATTCGAAGATTTGGAAAAGTGCAGGCAACATACTCCGGCAGATTTTTAGGCAGCAGAGCAAGGATACTTTATCCAGCCCACCCCTGTCCCAGACTATGGTGGTTGGCTCAACATCAGGAAAGTGCGTTTCGATAAATGTTCGACTGATTGCAGGCAGTTCATTTGCCGAAATGATTTTTTCCTCCTCGCAGGCAGTAAACATGTTCGTGGCAACGAAAAGCGCTGCATAGAAAAATATTTTCTTCATTGCGATATTTTTAGATGATTAATAATCTATCCTCTCATTCAGTATTGTGCCGTTCGGCTGTATCAGCAGTTCGACTTCCATGTCGCGAAGCTCCATTTCAACTTCGTAAAAAACCTCCGTCCCGCGGCGGATTTTGTTAATATCCTCAAAATGGTATTTGGGATATTTAGCTTCTGCGGCATTTTTTACTATGGCGGGCAACTCCGAACGGTACGTTTCCTCGATGGTCATTAACAAATTTCCGGTGGCGTCGTAATATGCCTTGCAGTCCCTGAGTCTTACGTCAAATTCGACCTCGTAGATATCGCCGGTTGTTTCCCATTCCACATCGGATGCCTTTGGAAAATCGACCCCAAATTTTTGTTGAAGATTTGCAGGCGGGACAACGTCCTGCGAATGGGACGCTTTGTGTGCTTTAATCTTTTGGACAATTTCTTCGTTGGAATAGCGGGTGGAAATTGCCGGACTCTGTGCAGCCGCTGCCTGTATGAAAAACAGACCTGCTACCATGCTTAAAATTTTTAACCTTTTCATTTTTCAATCCTTTTTAATAAATTTCGCAGGCAAAAATAAAAGGTAATTCTGAAAAGATTTGGGAAAAGCAGATTTTTTTGCAACCCGAATCAGCATTCGTCCGTATTGTGCAGCGACAATTTGAAAACGTGCATTTCACCGTCGTGACAGTAGTTGATGTCAATCCGGTACAGACTGGCAATGGACTTGACAATGGAAAGTCCCAGCCCCGACGATTTTTCATCGTTTGCGCCGGAGCGGTAACGGTCGAAACTTGTGACGGCGGCGACGCTGTTTCCGATATTGGCAATCGTAATAGCAGTGGCGGCGTAATGGATGCTGATTTTTCCGTTTTGCATATTGTGGGCAATGGCGTTTTTTATAAGATTAGTGAAAAGAATATACGCAAGGTCTTCGTTCATTTGCAAAGTCGGCGAAGCATCGCCTTTCTGTTCTGTCGTAATTTGCCTATATGCGGCGATGTCCTCAAATTCGGCAACGACAGCCTCCAGTACTTTTCGCAGATTCACGGCTCGACTTTCCGGAAACTGCCTGTTTTTTATTTTGGAGAGCAGGAGGAGATTGCTGTTCAATCGTTTCATCCGGTTCAGAACGTTCAGTATGCCTGCAATTTCTTTCACTTGTTCCCCGTCGTTCCGGTATTTTTCGAGCATGGTTTCCAGCCTGACAATGACAATGGCAAGCGGAGTTTGCAATTCGTGCGAAGTGTTTTCGATAAAGACTTTCTGTTCGGTAAAAATACGGATGTTTTCTTCGAGTAGTTCTCTGACGGAGTTGTTCAGCTGTATGTATTCCCTGATTTTGGCAGGGGGGAAGTCAATCATCCGGCTGTTGTCCAGATGAAATTTTTTCAATTCGTCCAGTAGCTGGTAGAATGGCTTGTTGGCTTTTATAAGGATAATTTTGCTGACAGCAAACACCGTTGATGCGAGCGCAACCCACAACCCCAGTAGAAGATAAAGTACGTTCTTCGTCAAATCGTCGCTTTCGACGGTAGAGATGAAAAATTGCAGCTGATAATATTTTCCGTTCTGTTTGCAGCGGAAAGCGGTAGTGAGCATGCGGACTTCTTCCTTTTCCTGTTCGGTGGGAAAATATATTTTGGCTGTTGTGAAATCTTCAATGACTTTTTCGGCTTCTTCTATCGAAATTTCACTGACAATGAAGTTGGGTGGAGTATTGTCTTTCAGCGTTTCGATAAATCCGGACGCTGTATCGGCTTTTGCGATAAACTCCTGTTTGAGATTGGTCAGTCCTTCGTCGATGCCGTCATGTATTTCTTTCATTTGCAGGAAGAAATAGATAGCTGCCCAAATCAGCATGATTGCCGTAAAAGACAGCGTTATGCGAGAAATTAAATAATTTGTGAGTTTCATTCTGTCAGTTTGTAACCAATGCCATACACGTTTTCTATCAGGATGTCCGAATGTCCATCATGCAGTTTTATTCGCAGGTTTTTAACTTGCGAATAAACGAAATCAAAATTGTCTGCCATGTCGAAGTTATCGCCCCAGACGTGTTCTACCAGAGCGTCTTTGGTAATCAGCCGGTTTTTGTTGGTGATGAAAAAGGTGAGCATGTCAAATTCCTTGCGATTCAGCTTTAGCGGATTGTTTTCTATAAATGCCTGCCGCTGGGCAAAATCGACCGACAGGTTTCCCAATTGTAAGATTTGTTTTCCGTCCATTTGCTTGCGCCGCAAAACGGCTTTAATCCGTGCGTGTAATTCCGGCAGGTGAAAAGGTTTTGTGAGATAGTCGTCCGCACCCCAGTCCAGTCCTGTGACCTTGTCTTCGAGCGAATCTTTTGCCGATATGATAATGATGTTGCCTGTTCTGTTTTCCTTTTTCATTTCCCGAAGGATTTGCAGCCCGCTACCGCCGGGCAGGGATATATCCAGCAGGATGCAGTCGTAGTCATAAATCATGATTTTTTTCATTGCGGAATAATAGTCTGCCGCCTTTTCCACGACATATTTTTCCATCAGCAGGAAATCTTCCACTGTTTTCAGTAACGCATATTCGTCTTCAATTACCAGTATTTTCATACCATTCTTTCTGAATTTTTATACCTGTACAACAGGTAAAGGTAATAAAATAAAATTTAAGGTAATGCAGGAGCTGCACTGTCTTTCGTTTTCTGTTGTATGAAGTTGAGGCGGGCTTGTTCGCCGTCAATCTGTATTTCTTTCCATCGCATTTTTTGAATATCGCAATGTCGCAAACCTGTGAGCGCAGAGAACAGGGCGGCGTGTTTCCTGTTCCTGTATGCTTTTATTTATGAACAAAAAAAGCGGTAAAACATTATTCTACCGCTTTATATCTATTTTTGATAGTTGCTTCGTAAGGGGCGTTACTTCACTTCCGTTTATTTGTTTTTCGGCTCTTTTTTGGCTAATAGTACAATGTGATATACATATTCGGTCAACCATTGTTCCGAGTAACCTAAGCGTTCTTTGTACTTGCGTATGTCTGTTGCGATTTTGTGTACCTCATCTTTTTTCCAGACTGTTCTGGTCACGACATCATGTACAGTCTTTTCAGTCAGGGCATACAATATCTTTTTGAATCGTCCCGGAATACGGAACTTCCATTGCATCAGGTTGCCCATCAGCATCATCAGGTCGTTAGAAAACCCTTGAAATAAAAACATATACGATTGTATCTGCTGCTGGTTTTTACAGTTCTTCTTTACCGAAGCATCGATTTCCGCGAAAAAACTCTCAGTCAACCCGTAATCTTGCATCAACATCTTCCGCGAACGCGACTTTTCCGCCATACCCAACTTTCCACCTTGGGTCGCTACTTTGAATGTGCGTTTAAAATTAGCCACATCGGGTATAAAGTTGATATTGGTAATACCCAGATTCATGGCTATGATGGACTGAAAATAGACACGTGTCAGCAGCATAAAGTCTTCTGCGTTGCCTACGCGTTTCGTCTCTGAATTTCTCCCGAATAACTTTGAAAATATACTCATCTTGTTCTGTATTTTTAGATTTAGGCAAAGTTAGCATAAAATCTTCACTTATACACGAACGGATAAAAATTTGCGGGTGTTCGGCTGCTTAACAACGCGCCATAACGCGTAGCGGCCGATTTGCCTCCCGGCTGCTGCCGCTTTGTCTTCGGCCACGGTTGTACCCCGCCATTGAGGAACCCTTGCCGCCGGCGTATATTATCCCGGTAATGCGCCTTTGCCATGACGCCTACCTTAACGGGCAACGTCCGGCGCAGGAAGTTATCCACTTCTTTCCGCTTGGCGGCAAATAATCGGTTAAGTTCGTTCAGGGTCATTATTTACCGGTTTTTTGTTTGTTATTAAAAAAAACATTGTATCTTTACGTTGGATATGAAAATATCAAGCATGTGCTACGGCACGTTGCGCCGCAAGGGAGGTTTATACCTCCTATTGCTTTTTATAGAGCATCCTTATCTTTCCTTTCTCATATACCCATACTTCGTCAACGTTAATGCCCCTGTTTGTCCGTTCAAAAATCAGTCGTTTAATAAAACGGTCGGATGCTCCTTTTGAGTTATTGATAATAATCCTGTCCGACTGTTTTAGTCCTTTACTTAACATGTGAGAAATTTTATCCCTCTTAAACGGCGATACATAGCTTTCAAACTCATAGAAGTTGTTGCCTATCTTCAGATCGGGGCATTTGCGATCATAAGAGTACATCAAAATTGGGAATTTGAGTGTCCCCATGTGGAAAACAGGAGTGAGTATTGCCCCCCCTTAATTATTCGCTTTAAGCATATATACAACCGTTCGGCCTGCACCATATTTTTCCAGCCATGCGTCTTCTATAAAAGTGTTCAGATCTTCGACGGCTGTTGTTTTTTGCCTCATTCCTGTCAGCCGCATATAATCCGCCCTTGTGAT
>JAIRKY010000031.1 GCA_031259755.1 Mediterranea sp. (in: CFB group bacteria)
ATTTACCATTTCTTACATCGGACTCACGTTGGTTTAACTTCAACCACTTTCAGCATTAAACTGTTTTAAAACATATCTTCCGGAGCGATACCATGTGTGATTTATTTCTAACTTCGGCACGTTTAATCACAATATTTCAGCAATATGATAATCGGAATACCCAAAGAGATCAAAAACAACGAAAATCGGGTCGGCATGACCCCAGGAGGCGTTAGTGAATTAATCAAGAGAGGACACACCGTCTATATACAGCAGACCGCAGGCGCTAACAGTGGTTTTCCCGATGAAGGATACATGGCTGTCGGAGCAAAAGTTCTGCCCACGATCGAAGAGGTGTACGCAACAGCCGAAATGATCGTTAAGGTCAAGGAACCGGTCGAACCGGAGTATAAGCTGATCAAAAAAGGCCAGTTGTTGTTCACTTACTTTCATTTCGCCTCCGACGAGAAGCTGACACACGCCATGATTGAAACCGGCGCGGTCTGCCTGGCTTACGAAACCGTAGAAAAACCGGACGGCAGCCTGCCGCTACTTATTCCGATGAGTGAAGTAGCCGGACGCATGTCTGTACAGGAAGGCGCCCGCTTCCTCGAAAAACCCCAAGGCGGGAAAGGCCTTCTGATGGGAGGCGTACCGGGAGTAAAACCGGCTAAGGTATTGGTGCTCGGCGGAGGTGTCGTAGGATATAACGCCGCGCTGATAGCTGCGGGTATAGGCGCCGATGTGACCATTGCGGATATTTCGCTCCCCCGTTTACGCTATTTGAGCGAAGTGATGCCCCGGAACGTGAAAACGTTATGTTCATCGACCCACAACATTATCAACGAATTACCAGGCATCGATCTGGTTATCGGCGCGGTACTGATACCTGGTGCGAAAGCGCCCCGCGTCATGACCCGCGACATGCTGAAATACTTAAGAAAGGGGAGCGTACTGGTCGACGTGGCCATCGACCAGGGAGGCTGTTTCGAAACATCCCACCCTACGACACATGCCGAACCGACATACGTAGTAGACGACATCGTACACTATTGCGTGGCAAATATTCCGGGCGCAGTACCCTATACATCGACAATGGCCCTGACCAACGCTACACTGCCATACGCGCTCAAGCTGGCGGATAAAGGCTGGCAGGAAGCCTGCCGTGAAGACGCGGCATTAGCCTTGGGGCTTAATGTGATAAACGGCAAAGTAGTGTACGAAGCGGTAGCGAGAACGTTCAACCTCAACTACGAACCGCTGTCTTTATGAGCGCCCAATAAAACTATTTTCACGCCTTTTCTTCCAGACAGGACAAAGAAGTTATCGACAAATTCGCCGGATTGGCAGGCATATATGCTTACGGCGTCTATTGTTTTTGCTTTCGGAAAAGAAGAAAACTAACTTTGTTCCCGTAATATCATAAAACTACAGGTATGATAGGAGTAAGAAGAATAATGGTGATAATAACCTTATGTGTCGGCGCTTTCCCGGGAAGCCGGGCCTTACAGGCGCAAGAGCGTCCCGCGGCCTGGGATCTCGCCGCTTGCATCGATTATGCCACGGAGCATAATATCAACATCCGGAAAAGCCGTATCAGCGCCGAGAGCAGTGAGATCGACGTTAAAACGGCGAAGGCGAACCTTTTCCCGAACCTGTCATTCAGTACCGGCCACAATTATGTGAACCGTCCGTTGAGTGAAGACGGCGCTCAAAAGAAGAACAGCTATAATGGCAATTACGGGCTGAATGTTTCATGGACCGTATTCGACGGAGGGAAAAATACAAAAACCGTAAGCCGGGAGAAATTGAACAGGCGTATATCGGAACTCAACGTAACGCAAAATGAGAATGATATAGAAGTATCCATCACGCAACTTTATGTGCAGATCCTTTATGCCGACGAATCCGTAAAGATCAACGAAAGTACGCTTGAGGTTTCGGAAGCGCAGGTAAACCGCGCTAAAGAATTATTGGCCGCCGGTTCTATCGCAAGGAGCGATTATGCCCAACTCGAGGCGCAATACAGCAGTGACAAATATCAGTTGGTTAATTCGCTGGCAACTTTGCAGGATTATAAACTTCAACTCAAACAACTATTGGAATTGGATGGCGAGGAAGAGATAGAGCTCGCCCTGCCCGAGCTGAATGATGATATTGTACTTACCTTATTGCCCGCCAAATCCGATATTTATAGAACGGCGCTTACTTTCCGCCCCGAGATTGAAACCGGCAAGCTCAACATTGAAGCTTCCGGCCTTGAGATCGACATTGCCCGCGCAGGATATATGCCCACTTTAAGCCTGAGCGCCGGAATCGGGACAAACCATACGAGCGGCAGCGATTTCACGTTTGGCGAACAAGTTAAGAACGGATGGAATAATTCGCTGGGGCTTACGGTATCCGTACCGATCTTTAATAACCGCCAGACTAAGAGTACGGTACAGAAGGCCAGACTGCAATATGAAACCAGTAAGCTGGATATGTTGAACGAAGAAAAGACGCTATACAGTACCATTGAAGGGATCTGGTTAGATGCCAATACCGCGCAACAACGTTATGCCGCGGCAAAAGAAAATCTGAACAGCACGCAAATCAGTTATGATCTTGTCAGTGAACAATTCACACTGGGCATGAAAAATACGGTCGAGTTGTTAACCGAGAAGAATAACCTGCTATCGACCAAACAAGAGCTTATTCAGGCCAAATATATGGCTATCCTGAATATGCAACTACTCAACTTTTATCAGGGAAGAGAGATCTCACTTTAATATTTCATTCTATTAATCCGGCAGCGGCGCCTTAGCCGCATTACGAATATGAAGAATAAACCGATCATTATCATCGCGGCCGTATTGGCCGCCGGAGTTATTGTATGGCTATCGTGGGGGCCTGCTCCCAAGCGCAAAGTATCTTACGAAACCGCCCGGGTAGCTAAGGGTAATATAAGTAATTCCGTGACGGCGACCGGTACCGTAGAACCTGTGACACAGGTAGAAGTCGGTACGCAGGTTTCCGGTATTGTTAATAAACTATACGTGGACTACAATAGCGAAGTGAAAAAGGGAGAGGTCATCGCCGAACTGGACAAAACCAACTTATTGAACGAATTGGCCAGCAAAAAGAGTACGCAGTTGAGTTCCAGAACAGAATACGAATATCAACTTAAAAACTACACCCGTATTAAAACCTTGCATGAAAAGCAACTTGTGGCCGATTCGGATTACGAAACCGCCTGGTATAATTATGAAAAGGCCCGGAATTCTTATGATATCAGCCGGAATGACGTAGCCAAAGCCGAGACGAACTTAGGCTATGCTACGATCTATTCGCCTATCGACGGCGTGGTATTGAGCCGCGCTGTGGAAGAAGGCCAAACGGTTGCCGCCTCTTTCAGTACTCCTACCCTTTTCACCATAGCCAATGACCTGACAGACATGCGGGTCATAGCCGATGTGGACGAAGCGGATATAGGCGAGGTAGTCGAAGGGCAACGGGTTACTTTTAGCGTAGATGCTTTTCCTGAGATCGTCTTCGAGGGAAAAGTAACCCAGGTACGCCAACAAGCTACTACAACCAGTAACGTGGTTACTTACGAGGTCGTTGTATCGGCTCCTAATCCGGAATTGAAACTTAAACCGGGATTAACGGCCAACATAACCATTTATACGCTCGAAAGGAACAATGTACTTAGCGTCCTTTCCAAAGCCTTACGCTTTACGCCCATAGCATCGGTCATCGGTAACGAAAACAAAGTGGCAGACATAAATGCCGAACATAAATTGTGGACCCGTGAAGGCGATACCTTTACCGCACATGCCGTTCGGATTGGTATCGGTAATGGAATTCTTACCGAAATAACAGAAGGGATCAGTGAAGGGACTGTCGTTATTACAGGCGCTATAACCGGACAGATGCCTGGCGGAACGAGTATGGCTCCGGCACAAAACGGGCAACAAGAATCCTCCCCTTTCATGCCTGCACGCCCCGGAAGCAGAAACAATAAAAAACAACCGGAGCAATGAGTAAACCCATTATAGAACTTCATCGTATAAAACGAGACTTCCTGGTTGGTGAAGAAGTGGTACATGCCCTTCGGGATATCACTTTCACCATTACGGAAGGCGAGTTTGTGACTGTCATGGGTACATCCGGTTCAGGGAAATCGACGTTACTTAACACGCTGGGATGTCTGGATACTCCCACTAATGGCGAGTATCTGTTAGATCGTATTCCGGTACGCAGTATGAGTAAAAACGAACGCGCCATACTGCGCAACCGTAAAATCGGTTTCGTTTTTCAAAGCTATAACCTGCTGGCGAAAACCACTGCCGTCGAAAATGTCGAGTTACCCCTGATGTATAACCCATCGATAAATGCCGCCGAACGTAAGAAACAAGCGATTGAAGCATTGAAATCCGTGGGGCTCGGCGACCGTTTGATGCATAAAAGCAACCAGATGAGTGGCGGACAGATGCAACGTGTAGCAATCGCCCGCGCATTGGTCAACGATCCGGCTGTAATATTGGCCGACGAAGCAACGGGTAACCTCGACTCCCGTACCTCTTACGAAATACTTGTCCTTTTTCAGAAGCTACATGCCGAAGGAAGAACGATCATCTTCGTTACCCATAACTCTGAAATCGCGCGATACAGTAGCCGGAACATTGTACTGCGCGACGGACAGGTAAAGGAAGATACAGTGAACAAAAACATCCTTTCGGCGGCGGAAGCCCTTGCAACTCTACCCGCGCCGGAGGAACTTTAATAAATTGAACGTTGAACGTTATTTTGCAGATATGAGGATAGACTTAAATTTATTCAAAATAGCCCTTCGGGCGTTGGCAAGCAATAAACTGCGCGCTTTCCTGACCATGTTGGGTGTCATTATCGGGGTAGCCTCGGTTATTACGATGTTGGCTATCGGGCAAGGTTCAAAGAAAAGTATCCAAAGCCAGATTGCCGAAATGGGTTCCAATATGATCATGATACTTCCGGGAGCCGATATGAGAGGTGGTGTACGCCAAGACCCTAACGCCATGCAAACCCTTAAATTGACGGATTACGAGAGCCTGCGCAACGAAGCCGGCTATCTTTCGGCGGTAAGCCCCAATGTGTCCGGTAGCGGCCAGTTCATCAACGGAGCCAACAACTACCCGTCCAGCATGAGCGGAGTGGCCCCGGATTACTTAACGATCCGCCAATTGACAGTTGAAAGCGGTGATATGTTTACCGAAACCGATATACAAAGTAGCGCTAAGGTGTGCGTGATCGGAAAGACCATTGTCGACAACCTGTTTCCGGACGGAAGCGATCCTATAGGACGTGTTATACGTTTCAATAAAATTCCATTCCGTATCGTCGGCTTGCTTAAAGCCAAAGGTTACAACTCCATGGGTCAAGACCAGGATGCCGTCGCCCTTGCTCCCTATACCACTGTTATGAAAAGATTGCTTGCGGTGACTTATTTGCAAGGCATCTACGCTTCGGCCCTGACGGAAGAGATGACCGAACCGGCTATTGACGAGATATCCGGAATTCTTCGTACCAATCATAAACTGAAATCTATCGACGATGACGATTTTAATATCCGTTCTCAACAAGAGCTGAGTTCAATGCTGAGTTCAACCACAAACCTGATGACGACCTTGTTGGCATGTATTGCAGGGATCAGTCTGATTGTGGGCGGCATCGGAATTATGAATATCATGTACGTAAGTGTTACGGAGCGTACCCGGGAAATCGGTTTACGTATGTCGGTCGGTGCACGAGGAACAGATATTCTAAGCCAATTCCTGATAGAAGCCATCCTTATCAGTATAACCGGTGGTATTATCGGGGTGCTCCTTGGAATGGGCGCATCGTTCGTTGTGAAAGGTATTCTCAATTGGCCGGTATATATTCAGCCATGGAGTGTGTTCCTCAGTTTTGCAGTCTGTACCTTGACCGGCGTATTCTTCGGATGGTATCCCGCCAAAAAAGCGGCGGACCTCGATCCGATAGAAGCCATCAGATACGAATAAATATGTTATTTTTGCGATTATGAAAAGATTACCGGCACAGCATCACCGCACTTTTGAAGTTCTGATCCATATCATCGGTTGGCTTTTCGTTTTTACCTTCCCGTTATTGTTTGTTGACCGTACCAGTGAATTCTTTAGCTGGGAGCGCTATCTGTGCCATTCCATTGTACCCCTGTTTTTCTTCATCGTATTTTATCTGAATTACTTTTGGCTTATACCCCGGCTTCTGTTTAAGGAGCAGACTTACAAATACATCGTCTGTAATATTGTTTTAGTTGTTATCATGGGATTTAGCGCACATTACCTTCAAAGTGTATTTATCCCGATGGATAAACACGCCACTTTTTACAATCATCCTCCGCAACCTCGATGGACATTCATCATCATGGATATTTCAGGCATGTGTTTTTTTGTCGGGCTTAGCGCAATCCTGCGGATCAGCCGCCGATGGAATAAACTGGAGACCGCCCGTCGCGAAGCTGAGAAACAACGTACGGAAGCCGAGTTGAAGAATCTGCGTAACCAACTGAATCCTCATTTTTTGTTGAATACCCTGAACAACATCTACGCATTGATCGCTTTTGATTCGGGAAAGGCGCAACAGGCCGTTCAGGAGTTAAGCAAGTTGCTGCGCCACATGCTGTATGATAATCAACAAACGTATGTAACTCTGGGCAAAGAAGCCGGATTTATCTATAATTATATCGAACTGATGCGTATCCGGTTATCATCTAATGTCGTGTTAGAAACTCATCTGGATATAGACAAGGATAGCCGTACGCCTATAGCTCCATTGATATTCATATCGCTGATAGAAAACGCGTTTAAGCATGGGATATCTCCTACGGAACCCAGCCGGGTCAGTATATCACTGTCCGAATACAATGACCAGGTGACCTGTGAGATTAAAAACACCAATTATCCAAAGACGGATCAGGATAAGAGCGGTTCGGGTATTGGACTAACCCAAGTCGACAAACGATTGGAGTTACTGTACAAAGGACGCTACACCTGGAAAAAGTCTTTATCCGAGGATGGGAAAGAATATCAATCACGTCTGGTGATCAATATGAATTGATTGTCGATATATATGATTTTACATTGCGCCATAGTAGACGACGAACCGCTGGCATTGGATTTGCTGGAGAGTTACATAAAGAAAACGTCATTCCTGCAATCAGGTGGAAAGTATTCCAGCGCCGTGCAAGCGATGAAAAACCTGCCGGATAAACAGATCGACCTGCTATTCCTCGATATTCAGATGCCGGAACTCAACGGGCTGGAGTTTTCCAAAATGGTTCATCCGGATACACGAATTGTGTTCACAACGGCCTTTGAACAATATGCGATAGATGGATACCGGGTAAACGCATTGGATTACCTGCTGAAACCCATATCTTACGTTGAGTTCCTGCAAGCTGCCAACAAAGCGCTGCAATGGTTTGAACACAGCGCCAAACCGGAAGAAATAGAGAGTATCTACGTTAAGAGCGATTATAAACTGGTGCAAATCAAATTGAAGAAGATACTTTATATTGAAGGATTGAAAGACTATATTAAAATCTACATGGAAGATAATCCACGTCCCGTACTTTCTTTGATGAGTATGAAGGCCATGGAAGAGCTACTCCCTCCCAGCCGCTTTATGCGTGTTCATCGTTCGTTCATTGTGCAAAAGGACAAAATCCGGATTATAGACCGTGGCCGTATTGTTTTTGATAAAACGTATATCCCTGTTAGCGATAGTTATAAACATTTGTTCCAAGCCTACCTGGATGAAAGGAGCTAAGCGAACTCCTTTTCACCAGGAGTAAGAGGCCTTTGACGCCTTCTTATATCCTTCTATCAAATCATACCACCCTGTATAATAGGGTATTGGATTCCGAAAAGAGAGGTTATTCTGTTCATTATATTAACGTGAGTCCGATATAAGAAATTTCGATAAATATTAGCATAAGAGAAAAAGTAGT
>JAIRKY010000049.1 GCA_031259755.1 Mediterranea sp. (in: CFB group bacteria)
AGATAACTCAACGTAATAATTCAATATCTCGACGTAATAATTCAATAAGTCAACGACTTATTTGAATATTACGTCGAGTTATAATGAGAATAAAACGAAGCATAAATTTTGCAGGTAGCTTTTCAACTTTTGCGTTGGTCTCTTCGATTTTTGCGTTGGGCGTTTTGATTTTTGCGTTGGGCATTTAGTGAAAACATCAACGCAAAAATCGAAACGCGTTAGGCTTTTCGGGCGCGTTAATAGCGCGTTAGCAAACTCTATCGCCATATACTTTATCTTTATTGTATATGTTGTCGTTCGTAAACGTAAATGCCGGCGCCCGGCAAGTTTCGCCTTTCCGCTCGATACGGAAAAATCCGCATTTCGCCGTGCGATCCGTGTCTAAAAAACAATATAAACCAATTGTACTGAATTGCCCGTACATACACATATCTCAATATGTAAAACGAAAGTTAGTTGTAAGGAAAGATTATTAAAAACAAGGCTGCTCATTAAACGTTCGTTTAATGAGCACAAAAATATCCTATTTTTTATAATACAACAAGTTATCCGATGTTTTTTTTGCATATTTCCTTTAATTTTCTCATTATCAGGTATTTATATGATTGTTTTTTATGCCGGATCAGTCTGCTTTCTTCTCCGAAACAGGACACGGACAAGCCTCCAAAAAAGCTGCTCATTAAACGAACGTTTAATGAGCGGATTTTAAGAGGTTACGAGTTCTTTTGTACGTCCGTAACGTGAGTTTTAAGTATAATTATCTACCTCTTTTAAGGGGTGTAATGACCTCTAATTAATATGTTTTTTATTCAAATGAAATTATCAATATAGAATATGTGAAAGGCATATATAACATAATTAAAGAATAAAATAAACCTTAAAATAAAGAGAAGCCTATGGAAATATACAAATGAAATACAAAAAAACGGATGGCATTTAGCTATACATCCAAAGAAGAATTCAAAAAGCTAAGAAATTCAAATATTTAATGTTTAAACCTATACAAGTATATGATAAAAACAAACAGATTTGATGTGAATCGTGTCGGTGCGAAATTAATAATAATTATGATGATAATGTTTTTTCTATTTTTAATAGGAATAAATGTTACCTATGCAAGTAATTCATACTCGCAAGCCACCAAACTGAATATAAGTCTGAAAGACAAGACAATTAAAGAGGTTTTTTCAGAAGAGAAAAAAAACGAAGCTGTGGAGAAACAAGTTGCAGTTGCCCAGCAGATTGTCACTATTACGGGTACTGTTGTCAATACTGACGGAGAACCCTTGATCGGCGTTGCCGTGAAATTGAAAAGCCAAAGTTCGGTAGGCGTCGTAACCAATATCAATGGAGCATTTTCCATCAACGTCAACGAAATGAACGAAACGTTGGTGTTCAGCTATGTGGGAATGAAAACCAAAGAGCTAAAACTAAAAGCGGGTACGACAAAGTATAAGGTGGTAATGGAAGATAACGTAGTCGAATTGGGAGACGTTGTCGTAAATGCAGGTATTGTACAGCACAACAAGATGGGATTTACAGGATCGTACAAAACTGTGACACAAGAAGAATTAAGATCGATCGGAAATATTAACATTTTACAAAGCCTGAAATCGATTGACGCGGGTTTCGCCATTGTAGATAATAATCTGCAAGGCTCTAACCCGAACCAGTTGGCAAATATCTCCATTCGCGGAGGCTCTACTGTTAATATCTCTTCCGTATTCGACGATATGTCGTCGAATCCTAATGAACCATTGTTTATTCTTGATGGTTTTGAAACCACATTACAGGTGGTGAACGACCTCGACATTAACCGTATCGAATCCATTACCATCCTGAAAGATGCCGGTTCTACAGCTATATATGGTTCTAAAGGCGGAAACGGGGTAGTCGTTATCGAAACGATAAAACCGAAACCGGGAGAAATAAGGATCGGGTACAGGGGCGATATGCAATTAGCCGTCGCCGACCTAAGTGTGTATAACCTAATGAATGCCAAAGAAAAACTTGAATTCGAAGTGAAAGCCGGACGTTACGGCGACATCAACAACTGGACCAACCCTCAGCTTGAAGACTATTACGCCCGTGCGGAAGAGATTGAAAGAGGTGTAGATACGTATTGGTTGAAAGTTCCTATCCAGACCGCAATTACGCAATCTCATTCTTTAGAAGTAAGCGGAGGCGGTGAATCCGGATTCCTGTATCAGATAGGCGCCAATTTCAAGAATGTGGAAGGAGTTATGAAAGGATCGAGCCGCGAAACTTTCGGTGGAAATGTAAAACTCAATTATCGAATGAGTAAATTCAACATCATCAATGATCTTTCGACATCCGTGACCAACGGATATGAAGGTGGATGGGGATCGTTCTCCGATTTCGCCGGAGCAAACCCGTATTACAGAATGATCAATGAAGACGGAACGATACCTGCTTTTTTGGATAGTTACAGCCAAGGAGAGTATTACGCGACCAATACGGCCCCGAACCCGTATTACAATGCTATGCTGGCGTCAAAACAAGACACAAAGAATTATTCGCTGACAAACAATACGGCGATTAATTGGTATATACGGCCCAATCTACGCTGGACAGCTTCGTTAAGCCTCAGGACTTCCACAAGTGACGCGGTCTCTTTTAAGGATCCAAGACATACCGATTATACCTATTTGGATTATACCCAGCAAGGCCAGTACACGTCGAGCAACAGCAAAAGCTGGTCGTACAGCGCCAATACAAACATAAATTATAGCCTTACTATGAAGGATGCGCATAACCTGACCTTTACCGGAAGGGCGGCTGTGAAATCAGTCTCTTCCAACAGGGATTCGTATGCCGTTACAGGATTCCCGAAAGGGGTGACAGGTATTCCTTCTTACTCCTACTCGTATGTAGCCGGAAGCCGTCCGGGATATTCCGAAAGCATTTCAAGGGAAGCGAATTTCCTATTAGCATTCAACTATAACTACCGATACCGTTACCTATTCGACTTTAATTACAACGCCGACGGATCGACCGCCTTCGGCCGTAACAAGAAGTTTCAGGATTTCTGGTCGATCGGCGCCGGATGGAATATAAGTTCGGAGCCGTTCGCTAAAAATTGGAAATGGATGCAACATTTGAAAATCAGAGGGTCTCACGGAAAGAACGGAAATCAAAACGTGGATAACCTTTCGATGAACGTATATAGCTATTATTCCGGAAACGATATTTTCGGGGCGGCTTCATACCTGTCCGGCCTTGCGAACCCGAACCTGGGATGGCAGGTCGTCACCAAGACATCAGCCGGTATTGATGTAACGTTATTGGATAACAGGTTTAACCTGACCCTTGACGCTTATATTACCGATACCGATCCGCTGATTGTTTCGATTGACCAGAAACCATCATCCGGTGTCTCCAAATACCCTGTCAGTCTGGGATATCTCACCACAAAAGGTTATGAATTCGCGGCGAATTACCAGTTTATCCGCAATACGGGAAAGCGCATCTCACTGGTCGCACGGCTAACTGCCGGGTTCAACCGGAGTGAATACGGCGGATTCGAAAAAGCCCTGAACAACCTGAATGAAAGTTATAAAAAAGAAGAAGGCATAGAGGCCAACCGGAATGTCAATTCACTGGTGCAATTCCGCGATGGCGGCAGCCCGGGCGATATGTGGGCCGTAAGATCGCTGGGTATCGATCCGGCTACCGGGCGCGAGATCTTCCTGAAAAAAGACGGTACGCCGACACTCATTTATTCTGCCGACGACCGGGTGGTGATCGCCAACAAAAACCCCAAAGTACAAGGTATCTTCGGTCTGTCGTTCCGCTACAAGGAACTGACGGCGAATTTTAATTTCCGTTATAGCTTGGGCGGGTATGATATGAACTCGGCCCTTTTCTCGAAAGTTGAAAACATTTCGAGTGTCAATATTATTAATAATCAGGATAGAAGAGCTTTGTACGACCGCTGGCAGAATCCCGGTGACATATCGGAATTTAAAAGCATTTCACTGACTTCTACGACGCCTATTTCGTCGCGCTTTATTCAGCGTAATAACTATTTCAGCGGTGAAAGCGCGCGGCTGGCATGGGACTTCACCAAGAGCCGGTGGATCAAATTGTTGGGGCTTAGAGACCTGCAATTATCTGTTTCATATAGCGATCTGTTCCGTGTAAGTACCATCCGACAGGAAAGAGGGATCGATTATCCTTTCCAAAGGGCTGTAACAATGGGATTGAGCGCGCAATTTTAACTAAATACGAATAGAATATGAAAATAAAGATATATCATACGTTAGTTCTTTTGGCGATTGCGACATTCACATCATGTAATGACTGGTTGGATGTGACTCCGAAAGACAAAATGCTGGAAGATCAACAATTCTCCAGCGAAGATAATATTTACAGCGCCACCAACGGATTGTACAGGGAGATGGTAGGCGAACATTTGTACGGCGGGAAGTTGACGCAGACAACACTGGAAACGATGGGGCATATTTATACTTATCCGCCAAACCAGCCGAGCACAGGCGACAGGTCGCTACTGTTTTACCGCCTGGCTAATTTTCAATACACATCGGACGAAGCCAAAGGCCTGTTTGCCGAGATATGGAAAAACGCCTATTCTACCTTATTACATATCAATATATACATTAAGAATGTAGAAGAATCCCAGGCTGTTATGTCCGAAAAATACAAAAAAATACTGCTTGGAGAGGCTTACGGGTTGCGGGCTTATCTTCACTTCGATATTTTCCGCGTGTTCGGGCCTGTTTACCGTTACCGGAACGGAGACAAAATACTTCCGTATAACAATAAAACGGAGATAACGCTGAATCATACCGGATACGAAGAAACGGAATACAGTTCGGCCGATGAGTACATCGCCTTGCTGCTGGAAGACATCGGAAAAGCCGAAAGTTTACTTAACGGCAACGATCCGGTATTGACCGATCCCGAAAGTATATCGAGCGATTTGCTCAACGATAATTTCTTTCAGAACCGCAACCGGAGGATGAATTACTATGCCGTGAAGGGCCTCGAAGCCCGGATACGGCAATATATGGAAGATGATGCGAAAGCTGCCGAACTGGCGAAAATCATTACCGATCAGGTAGGCTCCGATAAAATCTTCAACTGGGTTAATACCTCCGATTATGCCCGTTACTACAATTATATCTTCTTCTCCGAGGTAATCTTCGGCATTAACAATCTGGACAAATCCCCGAACGCAACGAAGTGGTACACAGGTACGGATATGAGGGATAGTTATGTGGTGGACTATAACAATCTTGTCAAGAATATACTGGCTTATGAAGGAAATGCTCTAAGCAGTATGCTCGATATCAGGTCTAAACAATGGACATTGAGTAATGTGGTCACATCGCCCGGATACTCCAACGAAGGAACTTACAGGTCGAACAGATACATAGCTATTTCCGATGAAAACTCGGCTGTTAAAGACCTGCAACCTTTGATGCGCGTATCGGAAATGTATTATATACAGGCAGAAGCCGCCCTGAAAACAGACAAGGCGAAAGCGGTAGAGTTGCTGAATGCCGTGCTGCGACACAGGGGGCTGACAGAACAGTATTACCTGACAACAGACGAAACGGATGAAAAAATACAGGAGCATATCGAAAGAGAGTACTACCGTGAATTTTTCGGTGAAGGACAAGTGTTCTTCTTCCACAAGCGGCGATGCAGTAGTCAAATGTTCAATGGAAACAGCGAAGGAAAAGTGTCTATTTCTGCGATCTCGTCTTACGTTGTACCTGTTCCCGAAGATGAAACGAATATTTAAACAAAAGATTTGAAAATATGAGAACTACGAAAATATATATCGCACTATTTATAAGTTCGCTTCTGTTGCTTGCTTTGTCGTGCACACACGACAGCCTGCCGACTTACGAGGACGTAGACCGGATCTATTTTGCATGGGCAAGGCCGGTGATACCGCTGGGTTCCGATGAAACCAAAGTGAACCTGGGTTATGATAACCCGGTAAAAAACGACTCGACAATTCATGTAGAAGTGCTTCTGATGGGGCGCGTTTCCGATAAAGACCGTCCCATTACCGCCGAATTGATCAAATCCGAATCGAGCGCCGTTCCGGAACAGGATATAGAGATCCTGCCTTCATTCATTCCGGCGGGAGAAGTAAAAGGCCAACTTGTGGTTAAGATAAAAAACTCCGAAAAACTGGAGACCACAACCTTGATGGCCCGAATACGATTGACCCCGAACGAATATTTCCATGTAGATTTTACTACGGCTTATGACGCCCCGTTGAAAAACGGACTGGAGTATAATGTATATTTCGACGCGAAAGCGGATATGCCGAGCCTTTGGGCCGATCCCGAAGCAGGCGCTATACTCACAGGTTATTTCGGAACTTACAGTAAAGTAAAACTACAACTTATTTGCGAGGTATGCGGCGTCACATGGGATTATTTCATGCATGATCCGGCTACGGAGAAAGCCATTGATGCATTGAATGCCAAGATTCCTTCGGAAATGTCCTATGGTTGGTGTTCGCAGATGAACCGCTATCTTCAGAATTATAGGGACGATAATGGCACGTCTCTGCTGGATGAAAATGGTAATGTGATAAGAATGGGTACTACTATAAATTAAAGTAATAAAGTTATGAAAAAATATATCGATAATGTATTATGGATACTGGTTCTGTTTAGTATGCTTACCGGTCTGTTCACATCGTGTAACGAAGATCTGGGTAATTACGATTACACGGAGATAAATACCGTTGCGATCGGTGAAGAATACGACGCTAACGGCGAATTGAAAGAAGGTATCAACGATCGGACATGCGATGCCGGCTCTACACTGAAAATCGAGCCGATACTGATCTTCTCTTCAGGAGAAGACGAAAGCCTTTTTGCCTACACGTGGTATTACTGGAAAAGCGACAAATGGCAGGTTTTGCAGGAAGGCCGCGATCTGGAGATAGAAATAGCCGATCCTATCGGCACTCCGGATAGAAGCTATTCGTTAGCTTATGAGCTTGTAAATAAAAAAACGCAGATCCCTTACCGGAAATTGTTTTCCGTTCGTGTAACCAATGTTTTGTCGAGAGGATTTATCGCTTTATGCGAACAAGAGAATGGTTTCGATATCGACCAGATAGCATTATCAGGCTCAGGAGAACTTAAGTTGTACAAAAATGTTCTGGAAATGTCCGGTTCGGAATTGCCCCGCCAAGGTGTGAAACCGTATGATATTGTTGCTTTCCAGGATCCGATGGCCCCCGATCCTTATAACAGGGTGGGATTGCCGTATTCGCTATATATCCTGACCGATCAGTACACAACCCGAGTCTTGACGACAGATTATTCGTGGAAACCATCGTATGACATTTCCAATTCTGTCGAATCCAACTCTTACTTAGACAAGGAATATAAACAGAAAGGGAAACCTATCGTATGTCAACAAATGAAGTACACCTATTCGGTGGTGAGTGACAAGTTTAATGTCAAGACATTGATCTATGTCAAGGAAGCCGATGGCCGGGGTAACTGGTATGTTTGTAACAGATGGCCCGCATGGTACTTTTATTCCGTTCCGATGAATGATGTGCGTCCGGGCGGCGGTTCCCGTTACGAACCGTCTCCTTCCGCATTTTGCGGCTTTAATAGCGCCATGTATTTTGATATCGACAAGAAGGCTTTCATGTACCAGAGTTTTCCGAGGAGTGCAGCGAATATGAACACTACGGATCTATATTATACCGAAGCCTTACCGCAGGAAGCTTCTGGCGCCGCTTTCAATTTTAGCGATCCGAATGAGGGATTGTTGTATATGGGCGAACAACAAGACGCTATATACCCGTCTGCTGCTTATGCTATTTTGAAACAAGCTGACGATTCGTTTAAATATATCGAGTTCGGAGATGGAAGTTCGCTGAATAACGTTGTCGTGACAAGTAATAAAAAAAGGGTGTCGATTATTCCGGCGAACAGTAATATTGGCAATGCGAAGTTTTTTGCTCGCGCGCCATACTCCAATGTACCCTACCTTTATTACGTAACGAACGACAACAAGGTTTACAAGGTGGATATATCGGCTGCCAACGCCATAGTTAGTGACATTACTTCGACCATTCTCACCAACGACGGTTACAGTGAAATTACCACATTCAAGTACCTGCTCCCAAATACGAACGGTAGCGGTGCGGATAGAACCTTAGCAGTCGCTACCTACAATCCTTCATTGGGGAAAGATACGGGCGGGAAACTGGAGTTTTTCTTGATAGAAGATCAGGCCTCGGGACAATTGGTACGCGCTAAATTTCCGAGTGGAGAAGTCGAAGAAGGCGCATATCAGATAGATATGTCATGGAAAGGGCTGGGTAAGGTCGTAGGCTTAAGCTATAAAGAATATAAAGAAGTGTAATTCAAATTTTCATTTATTATTAAGAAACATAAGAATTATGAAGAATAGAATTAAAAACATATATCTGTTGTTTATCGCGCTGGGGGTGACGGGATTGTTCGCCGCCTGCGACGAAAACCTGCACGACTTCGCCAAGAAAACGCCGGCGGATGCGACCCATGCCGTTTATATCGCCGATTTAGAATTCAATTATCCGGTCAATCGCACGGCAAATAGTCAAGTGATAGGACTGGATACCATTCTGGCTAAATTTCCGGTACATTCTACGCTTGCCGTTGAAAATGACGTGACGGTCAGGCTGACTATCGACAACGAATTGGTAGATGTCTATAATATACAACATGGAACCGGTTACAATCGTCTGCCGGCTTATAGTATAACTCATAGTACAGTGACCATCGGCAAAGGACAAACGAGGTCTGCCGACTCGATAACAATAGCCTATCCCCGACCATTACCAACGCTTTCAGACAGAAACGGCTACCTTTTGCCTGTGAGAATCGTTTCCTATGGAGGAACCGATGTGAAAATCAATTATGAAGAACGGGTGTCTTATCTTATAATTAATGTCACACAGCAAAACGGCGTATATTTTAAAGTAAGCAGTGGTAAAATAACGAATAACCCTACACTGGAACTTTTCGGTGACTTTAATGACATAACATTCGAAGTGTCGTCGCTCTTCGATACGGAGGGGGAAACGAAGGTCACATTATCTGTGAATAACAACCTCATTCAGGATCTTAACAGTATGATAAGAACCGAATACCAAGCAGTACCCGAAGGTGACTTTGATCCGGTGGAAGTGACGCTTGCTGCAGGAGACGAATCCATGGAAGGAAACTTTTCATATAAAGGGGACGTTTCGACTCTGACAGATCCGAGGGGCTATGTGGTTCCGCTTGAAATTACATCTGTTGAGAGTACGGATAATATTGGTAGAGTGGATGCGCAACGTGTATTTTATGCCATAATAGACATAAGTAATTTGCACAGTACTGTTGTTGACAATCCGGACGAACTGGGAACAAAAGTGACAGACAGGTCTGGGTATAAGATCCTGAAATTTGCCAATGCCAATACCGGAGCAGAGGTCACTCCTGCTACTGGTGGTATGAGCAAGGATTATATGTTTACCGATAATAATGCACAGTATTGGGTTGTACAACAATCCGGTATCAAACTCAATATTACTATAGACCTTGGGACGGAAGTTCAGAATATATCAGGCTTGTGGCTGGAAGGTTTTCAAGCCAGCGCGTCTTTCAATATGAAAGCGGTGGATGTATATTACTCAACGGAACAGGCATATACTATCGGACAGAGTAATCTTGCAGGAAAGATCAGTCTCAACGCAGGGAAACAACTGATGTATATAAAGTTTAGCGAGCCTGTTAACGCGCGTTATATTATGCTTAACAATATGACTCCGGCATCAGTGATACTTGCTTTGCGGCAATTCTATATCTGTACAGGTAACTGATATTTTCTGTGAATTGAAGTATCCGGGCTGTTTAGCCCGGGTACTTTGCAAATTTTTTAATAAAAGATAAAGAAATGAAGAATACAATATTGTCATTACTTTTAACGCTATTGGGAACATCCGGCTGTTCGCGGAATATTTCCGTTATCAACGGAGCCTGGGAACGTGAAAAACCCGATAGCATCCAACTGTATAGCGTAGCAGGCGGCACTCTGCATAAGGTAGCATCATCTCAGGTTGGAGAGAATGGCGCTTTCTCATTCACTTTCGAGCCACAACAGGATGGTTATTACATTATCGGGCTTTCGCCTTCTACCGTTACAAATAGGTACATATTTTACTTCAAGCCTGGCGACAAGTTGAATGTGCGCGTTTCAGAAAACAGTTATGAGCTTACAGGCGAAAATACTCCTGAGAATAAGGAGATGGCGCGTTGGCACGATTTTATTTTTCCGCTCGAAGACAAAGCTGTTTATTTTAAAGGGAAAAACAGCACGTTTGAAGACTTTTTCCCGCTATTCGAAGAAAAGTTTAACGAATTAAACAACTATCCCCCGGTAAATACGTCGAATAGCAGCTTCAACAGTTCGTTCAGGGATTTTATGAAAAACGATCTTTTATGCATAGCTTTGGTGTTTATCCAAACCCCGCGTAGCAAGCATCCGGAAAGAAACGACTTTATCGGGTATTATGAAAATATCTATCTACCCGAATTGACAAAAAATCTTTCTTTGCTGAACTATCCGGGAGGATTGAACCTGCTGTTGCAAAGTTATATGATTGCCGTTAAATTAAATAGCGATTTGAGCAATGAACAGAAGAAAGAAAGATATGATGATCCGGCTTCGTATTTGTTGGGTGGCGCTGATTCGGACTTAATAAGCAATGATACGATCAAAGGAGAATTGGCTGTTATGCTGGCAGGGAATAACCGATCGCTTACCAGTTTTTCCGGATATGCCGGAAAATACGGGAAATACGTTGTTACGGCCAGCCAAAAGGAACGATGGAAAAGCATTGAAGCCTCGTTGAATAAAAACGAAGAAAGAAAAGAAGCGATAGATCTTAAATTCCCCGATGCAACCGGTAAGGAATTCGCTCTGTCCGGTTTCAAGGGAAAGGTGGTATATATCGATATATGGGCAACATGGTGCGGCCCGTGCAAGAGAGAATTTCCATTCTTGAAGAAATTGGAAGCTGAATATCATGGGAACAAGGATATGATCTTCCTCGGCTTGAACGTGGATCTTTCGAAAGACAAGCAAAAATGGTTGGACTTTCTTGAAAAAGAAACGTTGCCCGGCATTCAGCTTTTTGCGGGAGACTCGGCTAATAAAGCCATTATGAAGCCTTACAACATAAAAGGGATACCACGGTTTATGCTGGTCGGAAAAGATGGAAAACTGATTTTTACAGATGCTCCGCGCCCATCGTCAAATGAAATAAGAGCGGTTATAAACAACGCACTGAAAGAATAACTCTTACCGGATGTTTAAGCAATATATTAAGTTCGTTGTTGTTATTGCCTTTCTGCCAATATCTGTCTACTGTCAGATAAACAATAATAATATTCAGCCAATTCTTAAAGTCCTGAGCGAAGGATTGAGGAATAAAGATATGAAACTGGTTCGAAAGACGTTTGCCGAAGATATATCCATCAGCGCTGAGATGGGAGTTGGTACGAATAATTTACTGGAAACAATATTAGAACATGTAGACTTTGAATCTGTCGAATTGTCGCCCGGCCCTATACAGACCGGCAAGGATACGATATATGTGAATGTGAGATTCATACTGCAACAAGGAAAACCGCAGGAAAGTATTATTGCTTTCGACAGTGAGAACAAGATTCTGTTTATCGACTATTTCGATCGTCTGTTTGGACAAAGCAGATACAGAAAATCTTCACTGGCGGCTGTTATACCTTTCAAGCAGGAAGGCCAGTCTATTATTCTGGCCGTCAAACTGAACAACAGCGACCGCCTTCTGTCTTTCCTTCTGGATACCGGAGCAGATGGCATGGCTATAAAAAAATCGCTGGCCGATTCATTGGATATAAAACCAAATTATACCCAAAATGCAAATATCGTAGGAGGCCGGACACAAGTAAGCATCTCTTCCGGTAATACGGTATATTTAACAGATTCGTTATCGCTTACCGGACAAAATATGGCTATCTTTGATAAGATCCGTAACAATCTGGACGGCATTATCGGCTTAAACTTGATAAAAAGATATATCACAAGAATCGATTTTGATGATCAAAAGATATATTTGTACAGTTTCGGAGATTATCATTATGCCGGCAATGATGTTATGGTCCCTGTCAGGATGCATCGCGCTCTTATTGTGGTTCCTTCCGAACTGGGCATAACAGAAACGCAATCGGTCATGGGTAATTTTCTGTTTGATACAGGTGCTAATTACAGTCTGATCGCCTTCAGTAATTTTGTCCGGGAAAAACAGTTGCTACAAACGGGATTCAAACCCGAATCCATAGGAACGACCGTGAGTTTAGGCCATTCTACACCGGTCTGTCACGGAAAAGCGTATGAACTCAGAATTGGGAACATAATAAAGAATAATATTCCCGTAACGTTACAGGCCTCCGCATTGAACAGTCCATCCCATGACAATGGGATAGACGGTTCAATTGGAATACAATTCTGGTCCATGTATAATTTAACTGTCGATCTATTAAGGAAAGAGATCCATTTAACTCCACGCGAATAACCTTAAAACCAATATAAAATAAGACCAACCCCATGGGTTAAGTCCCTTTTAATACTTTAATTATTCCTTGTGCGGCCCGCGCATGCGCACCCGGTTCTCCAAGCCGTCGGGCCACATCCTCATACCCGTCCAACATCTGCTTACGATAGGGTGTGTCATGTAGCAGGCGTCCCAGTTCTTCCCGTATATTCTCTACCGTCATGGTATGGGCTACCAATTCTTTGACCACTTCCCTTCCGGCGACCAGATTAACCAACGAAATATACTTCACTTTGATCAGATGCTTACGCAGGAAAGAGATCGCCCGTCCGATCGGCGTATGATAACAAACCACCTGCGGCACACGGAAAAGAGCAGCCTCCAATGTAGCCGTTCCCGACGTGACCAATGCCGCATTGGCCTGTTGCAACAGACGGTAGGTTTGCCCGAAAATGATCTGTACATTCGAGTTTCCGACAAACGTATTGTAATACTCCGGAGAAATACCCGGCGCACCGGCAATCACCGGTTGATGCGAAGGGAAACCGGATGCCGCCCGGATCATATCCGGCAAATTGTCTTTGATCTCCTGTTTACGGCTACCGGCAAGCAATGCTATAACAGGCTTATCCGGCAGATTCTTGCTTTCGGCGACATAAGGAAGAGGCTTGCCGTGTTCGGACTGGAACGCGGCGACCTCATCCACTGTGGGATTACCTACGTAATGAACCGGATAATGATGCTTGTTGTAAAAATCCACTTCAAAAGGCAAGATCGAAAAGAGTTCATCCACATCCCGCTTGATATTCTTGATGCGGTATTCTTTCCATGCCCATATTTTGGGAGAGATATAGTAATAGACCGGAATCCGGGTCCGGGCATGCACAAACCTGGCGATATCCAGGTTAAACCCCGGATAATCAACCAGAATAACAACATCCGGATGCCATGCAACAATATCCTCTTTGCAGCGCTTCATATTGGCGAAGATAGTCCGCAAATGCAAGAGTACCGGAACAAAACCCATATATGCCAACTCACGGTAATGCTTCACCATAGTCCCTCCGACGGCCGCCATCATATCGCCGCCAAAGAAACGAAAGTCAGCCTGCGGGTCTTCCCTCTTTAAAGCAGCCATCAGATGAGAAGCATGGAGATCTCCCGATGCCTCGCCTGCGATCAGGTAATACTTCATAGCCGTTCTTTTAGTATATCAATAAACGAATAGTCGGTCAAATCAACTGTGGTAGGAGTTATGGCTGCATAACCATTTGCCAATGCCCAATTATCGCTTTTCTCATTATCCGGTTCCATATTGATAAATTCTCCGGTCAGCCAGAAATGGTTGGATATCCCCTTCTTCGGGCAAGGCTCCCATTCTTTCTGCCACTGTCCTACCGCCTGTTCACAGACCTTGACGCCTTTGATCTCGCCACAAGGGAAGTTCACATTCAGGCAGGTACGGATAGGAAGTCCGTATTCCAACACGACGGAAGTGATTTGTCGAATGTACTTCTCAAGGGGTTGGAACTCTGCATCGGGCGTATGATCGCAAAGTGAAAAGCCGATCGAAGGAATACCTTTCAGGCAACCTTCAATAACTATGCCCATTGTTCCGGAATAGTGCACATTGGTTCCGGAATTATCTCCATGATTGATTCCGCCGACAACCAAATCCGGTTCTCTGTCAAGGACGGCGCTACATGCCAACTTTATACATTCGACCGGCGTTCCGCTACATGAATAGACTGTCACGCCCGGTTTTTTCGATATCAACTCATAGCACACCGGTTGAGTTACAGACAAGGCGCAGCCGCTACCCGAACGGGCAGAATCGGGAGCCATGACAACGATTTCTCCCAGTGGACATAAAAAACGGATCAATTCATTTATTCCTTTAGCCAATACGCCATCGTCGTTGGATATGAGTATCAGCGGTTTCTTCTTCTCCATGAATCTATTTCTTTAAGAAAAAATTATCTTCCCAATTCCTCCGTCATTGCACGTCGACTTGGAATAAATTGATTTAATTACACGCCCATACATTCACGGTAGAAGTCGAGCGTTTCGAATATAGTTTCTTTATCGGCTGTCCGGTTGATACTGATCTTACCGACATCTTCCAATAGCGTAAAGTTAATCACTCCCGCCGTATTCTTCTTGTCATGAAGCATAAATCCATATAAAGTTTCATATTGCTTGCAATCTATGTGAAAAGCGCCATAGTTTTCCTTGATGAACCGGATGGTTTGCTTCATCTTGCCGATAGGGAATCCGGCCTTGATATGCGACAGGTACAACTCACAAACCATCCCCCAGGCCACGGCGTAACCATGCAACATGGGGCGGTTCCCTTCCAAAGCCAGGCTTTCAAAAGCGTGTCCCACGGTATGCCCCAGATTCAATGCTTTACGTATACCATGTTCAAAAGGATCCTGCCCGACAATCTCCTCCTTCACCTGCACCGATCTGCCGACCAGTTCGCGCAGGTCGTCATAATCAACCTGTTCCGTATCAAACCGCAACAATTCCGCCCAATGCGCTTCCGTACTGATAAGCCCGTGTTTCAACATCTCCGCATATCCTGAGAGCAGGTTACGACGATCAAGGCTACGAAGGAAACGGGTATCGATCAACACAGCGTTTGCCGGGGCGAAAGCGCCGATCTCATTCTTCAAACCGTTGAAGTTGATCCCGGTTTTACCACCCACGGAAGCATCGACCATAGCCAATAAAGTAGTAGGTATATTGATATATGAAAAGCCACGCTTGAACGTAGCCGCGGCGAAACCGCCCAGGTCGGTGACCATACCGCCGCCCAGATTGAGTAAAAGGGAATGGCGGGTAGCCTCGCTATCGCTCAACCGTTTCCAAACGGAAGCCAGCGTATCGAGTGTTTTATGAATGTCTCCGGCGCCAATCACAATCTCATTCATCTCCGGCAGATCGTCGATCTCCCGCAAACGTGGCATACACAGGCGGCTCGTATGCTCGTCGGTCAGTATGAACAGTTTATCGTGGGGACATTGATCTGTGGCGTGTTTCAAACACGTTGCCAGGTCCTCGCTCAGAATGACTTCTTGCCTATTCATCATGATGCACTAATGGTTCGCCTGCAAAGATAGGATATTTTCATGATCATCAGCGCGCCTTGCCTTGAATTCGGCATGATAACGACTCACGTTAAACGAATTGCGCTGAACGATCTATAATATACGTCATACATGTCCCAATAGAACGAACAGGTTTTCCCATGCGCATGATGAGGCTCGTGTCATGCGCATGATGAAGGCCTTGTCATGCGCATGATGAAGGGGTTGTCATGCGCATAATGAAGGCCTTGTCATGCGCATAATGAAGGGGTCGTCATGCGCATGGCGAAAGTTTTACATCGGCTTCGGACAATATGAATTGTCCGAGGCAAACCTGCGAACTATGAAGTTAAAAAACTATCTTTGCGTTCAATAACAAAAAGTTAACTGATAAATGCGTAATATTAAGCAAACCCTGATATGGCTGAAACGTTTCCGTTATCGTTGTGGATATGGTGTACATTCTCCTTTTGCTTTTAACTTTATTACGAATGTGATCTATGAGAAAACGCCCTATTACGCGTATCGGGAACTCGAGAATGGAAAACGCCCCGATCATACGAGTAAGAAGAGGGAGAACAGCCACTTGAAGAAAGTTAACCGTTTGTTATTCAGGTTGATCAATTGGGCGCAACCTTTGACTATTATTGACAGTGGGTGTTCACAAATTACATCTGGTTATTTGCGGGCGGCAAAAAAAGAAGCCGAATATATCGCTTTGGCTTCTATGGACACTATTGGGCTTTTGCAGGAACGAAGTATTGATTTCCTATATATAGATAGGCCGGAAGACACGGCGTTTATGGAAAGCCTGTTTGAATATGGCGTTGAACGGGTAAGAGATCGTTCAATGATTGTAATATGGAATATATACCATTCTACAGCGACGAAGGCATTTTGGAAACAGGTGATAACCGATGAAAGAGTCGGTATTACTTTCGATTTATACGACCTTGGAATTCTTTTTTTTGATAAATCTAAGATAAAACAACACTATACGGTCAACTTTTAGAGAGCGTAGTAGTGTTATTGAAAACGAATGGCCATGAAAAAAAGTCTTGTTTACACAAAAACCGGTGATAAAGGTACTACCGCCCTGATTGGTGGTACAAGGGTATCAAAAACGCACATCCGTCTGGAAGCGTATGGAACTGTTGATGAGCTGAATGCTCAATTGGGCCTGTTGGCGACTTATCTAACTGATGAGAAAGACAAAAATGTGGTGTTGAAAGTGCAAAACATGCTTTTTACGATTGGTTCTCACTTGGCAACCGACCAAGAGAAAGTGGAATTGCGCGAAGCAAGTATCATCACTCTCAATCATATTGCTGAGTTAGAACAAGAGATTGATGCAATAGATGAGGCGTTACCCCCTTTGTGTGCGTTTGTCATTCCCGGAGGAAGCCGTGGATCGGCTGTATGCCATGTATGCCGCACGGTGTGCCGAAGGGCGGAAAGGCGTATCCTGGCATTGTCTGAGGAATATAAAATCTCATCCGAAGTCCTGTCTTATATGAACCGTTTATCGGATTATCTGTTTGTTTTATCACGCCGGATAAACGTAATAAAAGAAACAAGTGAAATATTCTGGGATAATATTTGTAAGTGATAGATTTTATTATACTTTTGCCGGAAAATAGGCAAAGAAAATATTATTCATTTTAAATTACTTAAAAAAATTATGTATTGGACACTGGAATTAGCATCGAAACTCGAAGATGCCCCTTGGCCGGCAACTAAGGACGAACTTATAGATTACGCCATGAGGTCGGGTGCGCCTCTTGAAGTGATCGAAAACCTTCAGGAAATGGAAGACGAAGGAGAGATTTATGAAAGCATCGAAGATATCTGGCCGGATTACCCCAGTAAAGAAGATTTTTTCTTTAACGAAGAAGAGTACTGATTTGAAGTAAAACGAAATGACAACTGCCCACAGATGTGTGATATACAATCTATGGGCAGTTGTTACTTAATGCTGTCTGGTTTAAAGTGTATGCCTGAAACTATTCATGCCCGTTACGGAAATAGAATCTTTAATTATACTGATCATGTTCATTCGGACGTATGCTTTCGATGGATTATATGATTAACATGACAACTTGGATTCACGCATTTTTTGGTTTGCTTTTCCCCCGTCAATGCGTGGTTTGCAACCGTTCGTTGAGCCATACCGAAAAGTTTATCTGTATCACTTGCAATATTAATATTCCGCGTACACACTATCATTTGCAAAAGGATAATGTTATAGAAAAGCGATTCTGGGGACAAATACCCATTCAACGCGCTACGGCTTTTTTCTATTACCGGAAAGGAAGCGATTACTGTAATATTATCCATGAACTTAAATACAGGGGCCGCAAAGAGATCGGCACAACTATGGGGCGCGATATGGCCAACGAAATACAAAACAGTGGTTTTTTTAACGGTATAGATGTTATCGTTCCCATTCCACTTCATCGCGACAGGATTAGGAAGCGGGGGTATAATCAAAGCGAATGGATCGCAAAGGGGATAGCAGAAGTCACGAACATTCCTGTGAACAATAAGGCAATGGCTCGCAAAACTTACAGTAGCCAGATCAATCAATCGGTCTTTGAGCGTTGGGAGAATGTAAAAGATACATTCGAGCTGCACCAACCGGAACTATTTTCCGGAAAACATATCCTGATCGTCGACGATGTATTAACAACCGGCGCCACAGTTATGGCTTGCGCATCAGCCTTTTTGCCTGTACAAGGAGTTCGTCTCAGCATTATAACACTTGGAGCGTCACATTAATATTGGAGAAAATAAATGCCCCCAATCTTGGGATCAGACAGGGGGCGAATAGCTAAACACTTATTTCTTTAAGTAGAGAAACGTTTCACAACGTTCGAGAATGCAAGAGTTTACAATTTCTTTTAAAACCGGAACGATCTCCCAAACGGAGATAGAGTAATCAGGCAAAGATCCTTATCACTTGGATTGCTCTAACGACGTAAAGATATAGCTGTTCGTCCTGATGCTACCTTAATATTACGTTAAGTTTATGTTAACATTAATACCCCACCCCTTCATGTTGAGTAATAATATCAAGGACTTTTCCCTATTTAAATCTTCCACAGAATATTTAAACAGGGACTAATTACTAACTATTATTTAACGTGTAGGAAGCAGTTTCCGATCTCCCAAGGTATTATCTATTCGCGCTACATTTATCCAGAACTTATTTTCTTTGACCGAAGCAACCGGATAGGCTGCCTTTTCCCGTGAATATAGATGGTTCCAATCATTGCCTACAACTTCATATTCCGGATGTGGAGCGTTAACTAACACATTATCGGACTTATCCGCTTCTCCATTCTTCACTTCCTGAATTTCCTGATAAATGGCGAGCATAACCTCTGCGAAATTATCCAATTCGGACAGGCTTTCGCTTTCCGTAGGCTCGATCATCAATGTTCCGTGCACAGGGAATGAGAGAGTAGGAGCATGGTATCCGTAATCCATCAGGCGTTTGGCTATGTCGCTTTCGTTTATTCCTGTCTCTTCATTGATCTTGCGACATTCCAGAATCATTTCATGGCCTACGAAACCATTCGCTCCACGGTAAACGATACCATACGTATCGTTCAGGCAAGCCGCCAGATAGTTCGCACTCAGGATGGCTATTTTAGTGGCGCGGGTTAAGCCCTCGGCTCCCATCATGCGGATATAACCATACGTGATCGGCAGTATACCTGCGCTGCCATAAGGAGCGGATGCAACTTCATTCCGGGAATTTCCGAAAAGGAAGTGACCGGGTAAGAACCGAACCAGATGTTCGGCTACACAAATTGGCCCTACGCCTGGCCCGCCGCCACCGTGCGGCGAGGCAAACGTTTTGTGCAGGTTCAGATGACAAACGTCCGCTCCGATAAATCCGGGATTGGTTAAACCTACTTGTGCATTCATGTTGGCGCCGTCCATATAAACTTGTGCGCCGCAAGCATGTACAATCTTACAGATCTCTTTGATCTCCGTTTCAAAGATACCGTGGGTAGATGGGTAGGTGATCATCAGTGCAGCCAGTTCGGAGCGATTGATCTCAGCCTTTTCCCGCAGGTCTGTCATATCGACATTACCCCGTTCGTCACAGGCGCAGGTGATTGTTTCATATCCCGCCTGAATGGCTGATGCCGGATTTGTTCCGTGTGCCGATGCCGGGATCAGGACTTTATTACGATGTCCCTGTCCGATGCTTTCCAGGTAGTTACGGATCACTCTCAGGCCGGCATATTCGCCTGCCGCTCCCGAATTGGGTTGGAGGCTGACTCCCGCAAAGCCTGTGATCTCTTTAAGCTCTTCGCTCAGGTTGTGGATCAGCTCATGATAGCCTTGCGACTGATCCTGAGGAACCAACGGATGTATACCTGTCAGGTTAGGGTTACTTAACGGAAGCATCTCGGATGCCGCGTTCAGTTTCATCGTACAAGAGCCTAATGAGATCATGGAGTGAGTGAGGGAAATGTCTTTTCGCTCCAGACGCTTGATGTAACGCATCAGTTCGGTCTCTGTATGGTACTTGTGGAATACCTCATGCATCAGGAAACCGCTTTCACGCTTTAACTTTTTAGTGATAATACAGGCTTCCGGTATTTCATTTACCTTCGTATGGTCTTTTCCCACTGCTAAGGCAAAGATAGAGATCAGTACGTTTGCCGCTTCCGGATCGGTTGTCTCATCCACGCTTAATCCAACATCGCCATTCTCAAAGTAACGCAGGTTCACTTCCTTGCTCAGTGCGATGGTACGGATATCCTGCGCCGAGTGATGGTCAGGCAGGCTGATACGTAACGTGTCGAAATATTGTTCGTTAGTCTGGGTATAGCCCAATTTGGTGATCTGCTTTTCAAGAAGAACAGCCATGGAATGGATGCGGGCGGCAATATCGCGTAGGCCGTCCGGGCCGTGATATACGGCATAGAATCCGGCCATTGTAGCCAATAATGCCTGTGCGGTACAAATGTTGGATGTCGCCTTTTCCCGTTTTATATGTTGCTCGCGGGTTTGTAAAGCCATGCGGTAGCACAACTTGCCGTAACGGTCTTTGGAAAGCCCGATGATCCGTCCCGGTACATTACGTTTATACTCGTCCCGTGTTGCGAAGTATGCGGCAGATGGCCCTCCATAGAATAAGGGTGTTCCCAATCGCTGGGTTGTTCCGAATGCGATGTCAACTCCCCATTCACCCGGTGGTATCAGCAAAGTCAGGCTTAGAATATCCGTTGCCACGGCAACCTTACAGTTTGCCGCATGCGCTTTCTCTGTAAATTCCCGGTAATCTTCCACGTTTCCGTTCGAATTGGGGTATTGCAGTATGCAACCAAAGACATTGGAAGTAAATTCAAACTCCCGGTATTTCCCTGTAAGTAGTGTGATGCCTTGCGGCACGGCGCGGGTATTCATTACCGCAAGTGTCTGCGGGAATATGTTTTCGTCTACGAATACCGCGTTAGCGCCGGACCTTTGCTGATCGCGCGAACGAAGTGCGTACATCATGCTGACCGCCTCGGCGGCTGCGGTACCTTCGTCGAGTAATGAACAGTTGGCAAGAGGAAGCCCGGTCAGGTCACTGATAACCGTCTGGAAGTTTATCAGCGCTTCCAATCGCCCTTGCGATACTTCCGCCTGATAAGGAGTGTATGAAGTGTACCATACCGGATTTTCAAATACATTCCGTTGTATCGGAGCCGGGGTGATGGTGTTATACCAACCCATACCGATATAAGAAGTATATAGTTTGTTCTTTGCGGCCAGTTCGCCAATGTGTTGCGCAAACTTATGTTCAGACAATGTTTCCGACAACTTCATGGGTTCTTTCAGGCGGATATTGGCAGGGATGGTCTTCTCTATCAATTCATCTAATGACTTCACGCCGATCTTTTTCAGCATGGTTTCTTCATCTTTGGGGGTAATGCCGATATGGCGATCGGCCAATAAATCAATCTTCATAATTATTTGTTGGTTTTATATAGTTATCTGAAAAAAGGATTCTCAACTTTCTCTATGCCTATGGTTGTCGGTGCGCCGTGACCGGGATAGACCACCGTCTCGTTGGGCAGGACAAACAAGCGGCTACAGATGTTCTCTTTGAGATCGTCGAAGTTGCCGCCCGCAAGGTCTGCCCTTCCGATGCTTCCCTGAAATAGCACGTCGCCCGAGAACATACAGTTTTCTTCTTTGCAGTAGTATACCAGGCTACCGGGTGAGTGTCCGGGTACATGTATAGCCTCCAGTCTGGTGTTTCCAAAAGTGATACTATCTCCGTCACACAAGTGTTTTCCCAATGGTACAGGCTTATCTTTAAGTTGAAAGCCGAATGAGCGGGATTGTTTGGGCGCCAATTCCAACCAGAACTCATCCGCTTTGTTGGCTTCTGCCGATAATCCGAACTCCTGCAGCATGAACGGATTCCCGAAAATATGATCCAGGTGCAGATGAGTGTTCAATACATGTTTGATCGTCAATTCATTTGTGGCGATAAAGTCTTTTAGTTTCTGTTTTTCTTCATCATAAAAACAGCCGGGATCGATCACCGCCGTTTCCTTTGTTTCATCCCATATCACGTAACAGTTTACGGGAAACATATTAAATTCAAATCGTTTTATTTTCATGGGTTTAATTGTTATATTTTGAACCGCAGATTAACACGGATTTACGCAGATTATTCTAACTTCTGACTACTGAATAAACAACCTTCTTGGTTTCAAAGAATTCCTCTTTGAAATCTTCGTTCAGATGATGTATTATGGTTTTGTTTTTGACCGGCATGGTTTCTTTTCCCAGTTCGCCTCCTTTCAGGCAGATCAGCCCATTGGGCAGGGCGTTTCTTTGAGTAGGCGAGATGTTTTTCCGGATGATCTTCAGCAGGTCAGTCAGTGGCATAACGGCGCGGCTCACTACGAAGTCGAACATTTGTTTTTCCTCTTGTGCTCTGGCATGTCGGAATGTTACATTCTTTAGTCCGATAGCATTGGCTACTTCCGTAGCTACACGTACTTTCTTGCCGATACTGTCTATCAGATGGAATGTTGTCTCCGGAAAGAATATTGCCAACGGAATGCCGGGGAATCCTCCTCCTGCACCCAGATCCATCACGGTTGTTCCCGGGCGAAACCGTATGAGCTTGGCTATTCCCAGTGAATGTAATACATGATGCTCATATAAATTCTCTATGTCTTTTCTTGATATGACATTTATTTTAGCGTTCCAGTCGGTATAAAGATCGTATAGTGCGGCGAATTGCCTGCATTGTTCTTCCGTCAGGTACGGGAAGTACTTTAATATAATATCCACTTTGTTATTTACGATTTACCATTTTAATACTCTGCTCATCATTTACCTTTTATTACTGTTTACCATTATAGATTGCAAATGCCGGTATGGATATGTTGATCCGGCTTCCGTATGGCAAATTGTAAATAGTAAATGGTTTATTGTCAATTGTAAATAGTCAATCGTCTAATTGTAGAATTCATCAGGTGTTCTATAGCTACGTAGGGTAGTGTTATTTCTACTGCTCCCATGGCATAAGGCGTAAATTCATATACATTATAATAGAAAGTGATGCCTTCCTTACCCAGATAGAAGTTTTCGGTAGGAATAAGGTCTCCTGTGGAGCCATATCCCATGTTTTCCAACTCTGTCCGTGTTTTAACTTTCTGGTCTACCATGAGTTGGTTCCAGAGCAGGTCGGATAGTGTATTCTGGTAATCACCGATAAAAATATCGTCCAGTACGAGTTGGTGCATATTCTTAAGATCGAAGTTCAGGAATATGGAAGTATACATGCCATGCGCTCCTCCGGTGTATTCATTAAAATCAATACGATATACCAGCAGATCTTTTTCGTAGAACTTCACCCTGCTTTCCACTCCTTTATAATAAGAATACCAGGATGCAATGGATTCGTCATTCTCTTTATTCTTCTGATCTTCTGTGAACATGGGTTCCAAGTCCTGGCGATATTCGCTGATATAGTTCTGCGCGTACAGCTCGGGGATTTCGCGAATATTCTCATCCGCATATTTATCTCCGAAGCATGCTGAGAGGATACAGGCATTCAAACTATCTTTCAGTTCATTATCCGATGATTCGCTGATATAGGTAAAGTCGATAATGATGTTCGTTCCCGGTTTGGTAGTGTCACCGAACAGATGAGCTGTTTTATTGATCTGTATATGTTCAAACTCAAAGTCGCCGGTTTTATTCATCTTATCAGTACAGGATGTGTAAATACCGCATATCGAAAGTATTACCACGAACAGGCTTACAAATTGTTTTTTCATATTAGGTCTTTGTTTTTAATTTAATGTTTTTCTAAGATGATTACGTGCAAATATAGAACTAATTAACGAATACGGCGAATAAATTAACAAGAATAATTAGATGGAAAAGTCTAAAAGCTATTACTTTACATAACATTTAAATAAATAATAAAGAAAATACCATGTTTATGGTATTGTAACAATGACAACCTTCTCTTTATCTTTGCAAATTAATATAGAATATGAACTTAATTTCTAATGGAAACTGATAAAATGAGATATATATTTCTTTCGCTATTGTTGATCGTTTCGGGTATTGCGAACGCGCAAGTCCGGGGTACGGTGACAGATAAAGGCGGAGTCCCTATACCCGGCGCCAATGTGTTGTGGGTGAATACAACTATGGGAGCCATTACAACCGGGGATGGTCGTTTTTCTATAGATAAACCGGCTGGAGTACAACAACTCATTGTTAGTTTTATGGGATATGAAAACGATACTATACAGGTAACAGATAAGGACGCCGTATTGAATATTATATTGCGTGAAGGTTTGGAACTCAGTGAAGTACAGGTCGTAAGCCGTAAGCTCGGTACGATGAAACTTCGTAAAAGTGTCATGAATGAAGACATGATCACCAGCGCCGAATTGAGCCGCGCGGCATGTTGTAACCTTGGAGAGAGTTTTGTTACCAACCCTTCGGTTGACGTGAGTTATTCGGATGCGGCTACCGGCGCTAAACAAATCCGATTGTTGGGACTGTCGGGCACATATGTACAGATGCTCACCGAGAATATTCCAAATTATCGCGGGGCTGCCGCGCCTTATGGGCTTGGGTATGCGCCCGGACCTTGGATGCAGAATATTCAGGTATCCAAGGGTACATCCTCCGTGAAGAATGGCTATGAAGCCTTGGCCGGACAGATCAATGTCGAGTTTAAGAAGCCGCAAATAGCGGATATTGTTTCGGCTAACCTTTTTGCATCTTCAACCGGCAGGTTTGAAGCCAATGCGGATGCCTCTGTTCAACTGTCACCCCGCTGGACAACCATGTTATTGACTCATTATGAAAATGAAACGAAGCCACACGATGCTAATAACGATGGTTTTGCCGATATTCCCAAAGTAGAACAGTACAATGTCTGGAACCGTTGGGCGTACATGGGCGATCATTATGTCTTTCAGGCGGGGCTCAAGGCGATGACGGAAGAGCGTAATAGCGGGCAAGTTTCTCATGGCGGCAGTGGTATGGCAACCTCAGACCCGTACGCTATTCGCATGAAAACCGGCCGTTATGAGTTTTTTACCAAGAATGCCTATATTTTCAATAAAGAGAAGATTACGAATATGGCATTGATCCTTTCGGGAACGCTTCATGATCAGGATGCGGTGTATGGACGGAAACTATATGATGTGGATCAGAAAAACGTATATGCTTCGTTATTGTTCGAAACCGAACTTTCTCCGCTTCACAACCTTTCTACGGGTCTGAGTTTCAACTACGACGGATACGGTCAGCGCTATCGTCTGACAAATAACGTATCTGATCCCCGTGTGAAATCCCTTTCCAGGGAATCCGTAACAGGAGCTTATGCGCAATATACGTTCAACGCCTCGGATAAGTTTATCCTGATGGCGGGTCTACGTGGTGATTACAGCAATGAACATGGTTTCTTCGTAACTCCGCGGGCGCATATCAAGTATACCCCGAATGAATACGTTCATTTCCGCATGTCTGCCGGTAAAGGATACCGTACGAACCATGTATTGGCAGAGAATAATTATTTATTGGCGAGTAGCCGGGAAGTACGTATCCCGAAACCGTTGAAACAGGAAGAGGCCTGGAATTATGGCGCCAGTGCTTCCACTTATATCCCGATCTTCGGTAAGACACTGAACATTAATGCTGAGTATTATTATACGGACTTTCAGAATCAGGTGGTCGTGGATATGGATGCCGATCCGCATGCCGTTTCTTTCCTGAACCTGGATGGTAAATCCTATTCCTGTGCGTTCCAGATAGAAGCGTCGTATCCTTTCTTTGAAGGCTTTTCGCTGACCGCTGCCTACAGGCATACGGATGTGAAGACAACATATAACGGCGAATTACTGGAGAAACCGTTGACCGGCAAATATAAAGGCTTGCTCACCGCGTCGTACCAGACGCCGTTGGGTTTATGGCAATTCGACGCTACGCTACAGATGAACGGTGGCGGACGTATGCCAAAACCTTACGATGTGGGTAACGGTTCTCTTTCATGGAATTACCGCTATGGTTCTTTTCAACAGTTAAGTGCACAGGTCACCCGCTATTTCCGCCATTGGTCGGTATATATAGGAGGGGAAAACCTGACTAATTTTAAGCAGGAGAATCCGATCATCGGTGCGAGTCATCCATGGGGAGGGAGTTTCGATTCTACCATGATCTGGGGGCCAATGCATGGAGCAAAATACTATATCGGCCTGAGATATAATTTGCCGAGAAACTAACTATATTTGCGATCAGACAATTTACGATCGGGATCAGAGCATGCAGGCAGCACAAACCACAGATTAACAGATTGCACGGATTTATCATATCCGGATTAACTTTCAATCTGATAAATCTGTGTCATCCGGTAATCTGTGGTGGGAATAGTCCGCATGGCAACTTAAGGATTTAAAAACGAATAAACTTAAAAACATAAATGATGAGCAAGAAATTAATTATGCTGTTCGCTGTATTGTTCCTGAGTATTGGTACAATGATGGCTAAAGATCTTCGTACGGTAGTGTTTAAAGTGGAACAAATGACGTGCCAGAATTGCGAGAAGAAGGTCAAGGATAATATCAGGTTCGAAAAGGGACTGAAGAAGTTTACTACCGATCTTAAAACCAAGATAGTGACGATCACTTATGATGCGGAGAAAACCAATATAGAACAGTTACAGGCTGGTTTCAGGAAGTTCAAATATGAAGCAGTTGTCGTAGAGGACAAGAAAGAGGAATGAGTTGCGCTTCATAATGCGGAATAACTCGTATCTTTGCCTGAAATCAATTCTATTATGAGCATCGAATTAGGTAGATTCAACACTTTGGAGGTGGTGAAAGAGGTGGACTTTGGTATGTATCTGGATGGTGGCGAACAAGGCGAGATCCTACTGCCTACCCGTTATGTGCCGGAAAATTGTAAGGTGGGCGACCGGCTGAATGTTTTCCTGTATCTGGATATGGAAGAGCGGTTGATCGCCACAACTTTGGCGCCTCTTGTACAGGTAGGAGAATTTGCCTGCCTGGAAGTGAACTGGGTGAATGAATACGGCGCTTTTCTGAACTGGGGACTGATGAAAGACCTGTTCGTCCCTTTCCGTGAACAGAAAATGAAAATGCAGGTAGGCAGGGAGTACGTTGTTTATGCTTACGTAGACGAAGAGAGCTATCGTATTGTAGCATCGGCGAAAGTAGACCGTTACCTGTCGAAAGAAATTCCGGCATACCAACCGGGTGATGAGGTCGATATACTGATCTGGCAAAAAACAGAACTCGGATTTAAGGCAATCATAGATAATAAATATAGTGGACTGTTGTATGAAAATCAAATCTTCTGCGATATTTATACAGGCGATAAGATGAAGGCTTATATTAAGCAGGTACGTCCGGACGGAAAGATTGATCTGATACTTCACGGAAGCGAACATGTGGGCGATTTTTCTAATACACTACTGCAATATATTAAAGACCATGGAGGGGCGATCCCCTTTAATGACAAAAGCGACGCCCCAGACATTTACGACACGTTCGGCGTGAGCAAAAAGATATTCAAGAAAGCTGTGGGCGATCTGTATAAGAAACGGTTGATCGTTATTGGCGAAGACGGCCTGCGGTTGACTTTTTGATCGCTCCTGCGGCAAAAGTGATCAGTAACCCGACACAGAAGATCGTCAATGTTCCCAGAACAGTGATCATGTAGTGGTGGAAAATCGTTTGCCCGCTAAGCGTCATCCAACCGATTAATGAAACGCCACATACAACGCCTGTTAGTGCAGCTCCTCTCCTAACTTTACGCGAGATATATCCTAATAGGAACAGCCCCAGCATACCGCCACTGAATATACCGGTCAGCCCCCACCAAGTATCCAGTATATTTTGCACCGACATCATGGCCAGCCCGACACACATACCTAACAGGCCTAACAGTAAAGAAGTTCCATACAGTACTTTCATACTGGACTCCTCGCTTAGATCTTTATTCATTCGTTTAATGAAGTCTGTAAGGATGACGGTTGAAGCGCTGTTAACGCTCGTTGAAATGGTACTCATACCCGCAGCGAAAATAGCCGCTATGAGCAAGCCTGTCATACCTACCGGTAATCCGTTGACAATAAAGTAGG
>JAIRKY010000085.1 GCA_031259755.1 Mediterranea sp. (in: CFB group bacteria)
CAACGATCTCTTTCAAGTCAGCTTCATACTGTTCGATAGAATCGGCTTCATCTACCAAATCCACATCATGGAAGCAATAGTATTCGATACCGGTCTTTTGCATAAACTCAAAACCTGCATCCATCTTATCTTTAGCAGCCTGAATCCTATCCGGGCTGGTTTTCCATGGGAAAGATTTGGTCCCACCGCCAAACGGGTCGCCTCCCTCAGCGCAAAGCGTATGCCACCATGCCATAGAGAACTTCAACCAATCTTTCATTTTCTTTCCCATAACCTCCCTTTCAGGATCATAATAACGGAAAGCCATCGGGTTCTTACTTTCTTTTCCTTCAAACTTAATTTTCCCTACGCCGGGAAAAAACTCTTTAGTTGCCATAATGATTAATATTAAATGATGAATTATAAATTATGCATTGATTTTTCCAAACGATATCTCCATCTGGCGTAAGCATCGGCATAAGCCTGTGCTTGTGTCAAATTGGGTTCAATAACATTCAGCTTTTCCAGCGTCGCGAAAGCCTCATGGTTATCTTTATAAATACCGGCGCCGATACCTGCTCCTTTGGCGGCGCCGACAGAACCATCCGTATTATATAATTCAATGACGGCGCCGGTTACTCCTGCCAATGTATCCCTGAAGAGCGGGCTCAGGAACATATTGGCATATCCGGCATGGATCTTCTTTACCGGAATACCCATCTGTTCCATAATGTCGATCCCGTATTTGAACGAGAATACAATACCTTCCTGGGCTGCACGGATAATATGATGCTTACCATGTGTATTGAAATCAACGCCACGGATGCCACATCCGATCTCTTTATTATTCAACATGCGCTCAGCGCCATTACCGAACGGTAGGATACTGATTCCCGAGCTTCCGATAGGCGCCTTGGAAGCTAATACATTCATTTCATTATATGAAATTCCTTCCGGAGCGATATGCTTTTTCACCCATGAATTGAGTATACCTGTACCATTAATACAAAGCAATACTCCCAAACGGGTCTGTTCCGCCGTATGGTTCACATGCGCGAACGTATTGACACGTGACTGGGGGTCATAGTTCACCTCTCCGTTCACGCCATAAACCACTCCTGATGTACCTGCCGTAGAAGCGATCTCTCCCGGATCAAACACATTCAGGGAAAGCGCATTATTGGGTTGGTCACCGGCGCGATAGGTGATCGGCGTACCTTCTTTCAGCCCTAATTCACGGGCAGCGATAACATTCACGGTTCCCTGTTCCGAGAAAGTAGGCTTTATATCAGCGATCAGCGAATGGTCAAATCCGTAATGCTTCATTAAGAAATCGGCCACCCGGTTCTCTTTGAAATCCCAGAAGATTCCTTCCGAAAGTCCTGAAACCGTGGTGCAGATCTCACCGCTTAACCTCATGGCAATATAATCGCCGGGGAGCATGATCTTATAGATCTTCTCATAAACAGCCGGTTCATTCTCTTTGATCCACGCCAACTTCGACGCCGTGAAATTTCCCGGGGAATTTAACAGATGAGACAAGCACTTCTCTTCTCCCAACGCTTCAAATGCTTTTTGTCCGTAAGGAACAGCACGGGAGTCGCACCAAATGATAGCCGGACGAAGAACCTTCAGCTCCTTATCCACACAAACAAGCCCGTGCATCTGATAAGAAATACCAATGGCTTTGATCTCAGCCGGACGAACTCCGGATTCATCCAACACCGCCTGCGTGGAGGATTTGAGATATTCCCACCAACTTTCAGGGTCCTGTTCCGCCCAACCCAACTGGACAGCCATAATATTAGCTTCCGTTTTCGGGAAAAAGGCGGAAGAAACACTTTTGCCGGTCCCGGCGTTCACTAAGCTCGCTTTCACTGACGAGCTTCCTATATCATATCCTAATAGAAACATATAGTTGAGTTTTGAGTTTTAAGTTCTAAGTTTTCAACACAGAGCCACGAAGGAACACGGATGAACACAGAGCTATGCTTACAGAAATTACAGAGGTTCAAAAAGTTAAGGCGCCTTACGCCTCTGTGTTCCTCCGTAAACTCCATGACTCTGTGTTGAAATCTTTTGTTTATTCGTCCAAACTTCTTCATTTTCTCAGTTTATTATAGGTCTTTTTATCGAACTTATAATACCGGGCTGCACGATGGGGCACCCCTTTCTGCCGTTCCTCCAACGGAACAACGTATTCCATAACAGCTATCTTTTTATGGAAATTGCGTACATCAAATTGTTTATCATAAACCACTTCGAATAACACCCGTAGTTGCGATGCCGTAAACTTACGGGGCAATAGTTCGAACAACACCAAAGGATTAAATTCCACAAATTGGCGAATATACACCAAAGCCTCTTTAACGATCTGATTATGATCAAAGGCCAACGTTTTCATATCCCGGATAGGTACCCAACAAGCTTGATACTCATCCAGTAAGGACTGGCTTAATGCCCGGTCCATTTTCACCATAGCTACATAAGCAATAGTGACAATACGTTCAACCCTGGACTCCATCGCGCGTTCCAACCAACGTACATCTTTAGGATTACTCGTCCTGTTCTTCGAACCAAAAGCTTTGAACTGCATCAAATGGATATTTTTGACTCCGGTAAGCTCTTTCAGTACACGTTGCGCGGCATCATCCAGGTCTTCATCCATATAGATAAGGCTACCCGGCAGTTTCATGTCATGAAAGATCTCTCCTCCATCCTCGCCTACCCGTTTGATCAATAACACTTTTAGTTGTTCGCCATCAAAACCAAACACCACACAGTCAACAGAGATATGGTTGTTTGCCAATGGCGTTTTATTCGGCATGTTTTGCATGGTCTGATCGTTAAACGTTGCAAATGTAAAGAGAGTTTTTGGAAAAGCAAGCTTTTGAAATATGATTTATAACATATACTAAAATCGTATTTATCAGACAGATACATATCTTATAACATACAATATGATTACTTATTGTTATCTTCAGATATACAATATGTATTTCTATAATATGCATAGACTTACTAATCGTAACGCATACAGTAAGCCTGAAGCGCATTTCCAGAAGTATATTCACGAATCATTTTCGTCTATAGTACGAAATACTTATTGTATTTTGTTAGACGTTTAACATGGAAATAAAACAGCCGGAGCTATTCCAATATAACCGATCTTTCTTCTATCAGAGTTTTGTATTCTTCCTTCATTTGTTGCGGCAAGAAAGATGAATCTATAAACTTCATCCATTGAGGAATTATCTTTCTGAATTTCCTATACACGTTTTCGATGGATTTATCCTCAACCTTCATTGCTTTTAGTAATCCGTCGAAATCTTGTTTTTTCAATTTACGTTTCTTCCCGTTTAAGGTCAACGCCAATTCTTCGATATCCTGAGGTAATGCCAACTTAGTAGATACAAGGTCATAGGCAGGAGTAAGGGTATAGCCATCCGCTGTTTTATACAGAGAGAAATTTTTCAGATGCATATCCGAATTGCCGACAAGATAGCAGAACAACAATTCTTCAAAATAATTTATCAAGTCCAGAATAGGATAAGTAGAGTATTCCACTATCTTTTTTGCTATCTGCTCATGAGAACCTTTGTATTTTTGTTCGGTTAGTTTCCCCATTAATTGACACATATCTTCCATCGGAATTTTACCACCCTTTTTGTCGCGGTCAATTCGCTTCGTGATATAAGCCGGCGAACCGTCTTTGAAGCGGATAAGGGAATGAGGTATCGTTTTTATACGGGCAATCTCGGCAAGGTGCATCGTCAGATCTTCATTCTCCGGCAGAAATGGATATTGATCGGTTTGCGGTTTAAGAATATATTCGCCCCATAGTCCGACAATTGTAAAACGTTTACCTCCCTCCTTCGTTTTCTTCAAATCAAGCGATAACTTAGGTTGAACACCCGGTATGGTTACGTGAGAGCGTACGACTTCAAGTGCCAAAAATTCTATATCGGATTTAGTATAAGGCAATCTCGGTGGCATATCTGTCCCGAATATTTTTTTTGAACATTGGAGATGAAAATCAACCTGCCCTTGCTCTAATAGCTGATAACAATATAAGCATCTTTCCATCACTTGTATTCTTTAAAAGGTTGAATACTCACCGCACCGATACAATCTTTGCAGCATACCAGTAGTAACGACATACGGTCGCGGTTATTAATTTTCCAGTTCTTTTCAGCGATATCTAATAACCATCCTTCGGGGATAAGCCCGTCGAAGAATGGATGGAGTACATTGCTAATGTTTGGTTTGTCGGTCAAGGGCATTGTCAAGCTTATCGGCTCAGCATCCTCTTTCTCAAGATATTGCTTATCATAAGCGAAAGTATAGCCGTTCTCATCCTCGGTCAAGATGCCGGCAAAGTCATTATACATATAAACTTCTGCCTGTTTCATCATTCAATGAGATTATTTCTGTCCATAGATACAACACCGGATTGCATCCCAAACAGCATTAACACTTGGTTTACCTTGTTCATTTTTAGGGTTTCTTTCCCTTGTTCCAACTCACGTAAAAAACGCAATCCAACGCCCGCTTTCTGTGCCAATTCTTCGCGCGAAAGCCCTAATGACTTACGCTTGGATTTTACAAATTCATGCAATGATAGATTTTCCATATCAATACCCTTTCGGGTGTAAATATAAGAATAATTTCAAAAACAACACCTATTCGGGTCTTATTTCGCCTTATTAC